>NZ_AUIW01000012.1 GCF_000423905.1 Thermus antranikianii DSM 12462
CTTGGTGGCCTTTCTCGCCCGCGTGGACTCCCTGCGCGGCGTGGAACGTTTCGCCCGGGCCAACCCTCACCTCTTGCCCCACCTGGGCCTGCGCAACCCCCCGGGCCACACCATCCTCACCCTCCTCCTTCACCGTCTGGACCCAAAGAAGCTCCAGGAGGCCCTCCTCCAGGTCTTCCCCGAGGTGGACCTGGGAGGGGTCCTGGTGGTGGACGGGAAGCACCTCCGGGGAAGCGGCAAGGGGAAGAGCCCCCAGGTCAGGCTCGTGGAGGTCCTGGCCCTGCACCTCAAGACCACCCTGGCCCAGGCCCGGGTGGAGGGGAGGGAGGACCAAGCGCTTCTGGAGCTCCTGGACCGCCTGGGGGCGGAGGGGCTCAAAGGGAAGGTAGTGGTGGGGGACGCGGGGTACCTGTACCCGGAGGTGGCGGGGAAGGTGGTGGAAAAAGGGGGGCATACCTCTTCGTCCTGAAGGCCAACCAGGGGGAACTGCTGGAGTGGGCTCTGGAGGTATTCAAGGGGATGGAGGAAAGGCGGCTTCCCGGGGAGACGGAGTCAGCTTGGGAGGTGGTGCGGGACGGGGAGGTGTGGACCTACCGGGTCTGGGCTTCCCCTTATCTGCCGGATGCGCTCTTGGCCTTTCCCGGGTGCCGACAGGTGGTGCGGGTGGAGCGGGAGGTGGTGCACAAGGGGACGGGGGAGGTACGGCGCGCGGCGAGCTACGCCCTCACCAGCTTGGGAGCCGAGGAGGCGGACGCGAGGCGGCTTGGGGAGCTTCTCCTTTCCCGGTGGGAGGTGGAGAACCGGTCCTTTTGGGTACGGGACGTCCTCCTCCATGAGGACGCCTGCCAGGTGCGGGGCGTGGGGGCGCAAGTCTTGGCGGTCCTCCGGGCCTTTCTGGTGTCCCTGCTGTACCGCAGGGGGGTGCGGAAGAAGAAGGCGGCCCTGGAGACCTTCTCCTTCCATCCCCTCTCCGCCCTCAGGTTCCTGGGGCTCTATGCGGTATAACGGTCAAGTCTGAGGAGGCAGACGATATGAGAAGAGCCTTGGCAGCTTTGGTGGGCTTTATAGCCCTGGCGGGGGTAGCCAGCGCCCAGCCCTTTGTCTGGCCCCAGAAGTGGACAGTGGCCAAGCCATCTGAGGTGAAGCGGGGTGGCACCATCCGGGAAGCGGTGATCTCGGACTACCGGACCTTTAACCCCTTCATCACGGCGGAGGCGGGCAATGTTCCTAGCCTTCTCGCTGGGCCTATCGGTTTGGTGCGCCGTGACCCCACCACCGGGGACTGGATCCCTTACATGGCGGAGTCTTGGACCGTAAGCCCCAATAAGCTGGAGATCACCTTCAAAATCCGCCGAGGGATGAAGTGGTCCGACGGCCAACCCATCACCGCCGACGACTGGATCATGACCTGGCGCATCCACACGGATAAGGCGGTGGGGTCCAATAGTTATGACTCCTTCTTCATAGATGGGAAGCCCATCACCCTGCGCAAGATTGACGACTACACCATCCGCTTCATCTATCCCAAGACGGATGCGGAAGCCTTTGCCGTGGCCAGCTTTGCCCCTTGGCCGGCCCATATCTTTGGGCCCGTCTACCAAAGGGAGGGGGCAGAGGGCATCAAGAAGATGTGGACCCTGAACGAGAAGCCGGAAAACATTGTTTCCGGCGGGCCTTGGCTCATCGAGAGCTACCGCCCGGGTGAGCGCCTGGTCTTGAAGCGTAACCCCGCCTTTGGCGAGTGGAACAAGGATGAAGCGGGGAACCCCTTGCCCTATCTGGACCGCCGTGAAATCCGTATTGTCAAGGACACCAACGCCCAGTTGGCGGAGTTCCTGGCGGGGAACATCGACCTCATGGCCCCCGCCACCGTGGACCACATCTCCCAGATTCGCCAGGCCATCCAGCAGGGCCGCCTGGACGCCACCATCAAGGTGAACGCTTCCCCGGTGGCCAGCAGCCAGTTCATGGTCTTCAACTGGAACAAGGCCTCGGATCCCTTCAAGCAAAGCCTTTTCCGCTCCGACAAGTTCCGGCGGGCCATGAGCCACATCGTGAACCGCCAGGCGGTCATCGACATCGTCTATGGCGGTCTGGGCACCCCCATGTACAGCAGCGTCTACCCGGTGCTCACCCAGTGGGTGAACCCCAAGGTGCCCAAGTACGAGTACAACCTGCAGCAGGCGGCCAAACTCCTGGCGGAGCTGGGCTTCACCAAGAAGGATAGGGACGGCTACCTGGTAGACTCCAAGGGCCGGAGGCTTGAGTTCAACCTTTCCACCAACGCCGGTAATGTTCAGCGGGAGCAGATCGCCAAGCTCATCGTGGACGAGGCCAAGAAGGTGGGGGTGAAGGTGAACTTCACCGCCATCGACTTCAACACCCTGGTGGGGCAGCTCCTTTCCTCCGGTCCTGACCGGCCCTTTGACGCCATCATCATCGGCCTCACCGGCGGTGGTCTGGACTGGCCCTTTGGTTCCAACGTGGTGCCCTGCAAGGGCAACCTGCACATGTGGAACAAGTCGGGCCAGTGCCTGGATCCCAGGGAAACCCAGCTGGACGCCCTTTACTCCCGGGGCCGCACCGAGCTTGACTTCAAGAAGCGGGTGGAAATCGGCTACCGCATGCAGGAGATCGAGGCCCAGCTCCTTCCTGTCATCTACATCGCCGGGCCCAACTACCACCCCGCCTGGAACAACCGCCTGGGTGGGGAGCACCCCGATGCCATCATCAGCAGCATCTGGGGCCAGCGGCAGCTGGAGCTGACCTTCATCAAGAAATGAGCTAGCCGTAGGGTATCCCCGGGGTCTAGCGGCCCCGGGGATCCTTTGGGAAGCCATGACCGCATACATCCTTCGCCGAATCCTTTACCTGATCCCCACCTTCTTCGGGGCTACCTTCCTGGCCTTCCTCATCATCCAGCTGGCCCCGGGGGATTATCTGACCCAGCTGGAGCTGGATCCCAAGGTGACCCCAGAGACCATTGCCCGCCTTAGGTCCCAGTTTGGCCTGGATCGGCCCATCCATGAGCAGTACCTCCTTTGGATGCATAACCTTTTGCATCTCAATCTGGGCTATTCCTTTGCCTACCAGGCCCCGGTGCTGGACGTTATCTGGCCCCGGGTGGTCAACTCCATGGTCATCGTGGTGCCGTCTACCCTGCTCCTTTTCCTGGTAGCCATTCCCGTGGGAGTCTATGGCGCTTTGCGCCAGTACTCCGTTGGGGACCGAGTGATTTCCTTTTTAGCCTACATTGGCCTGGCCATCCCCAACTTTTTTCTGGCCCTTATCTTCATGTACCTGATCCTTCAGGTCTACTTCCGCACGGGAGTGATGGTTTTCCCGGTGTCGGGCATGACCAGTAGCGGTTTCGAGCAGTTCGACTCCTGGAAAAAGATCTTGGACATCGCCTGGCATGCGGTGATTCCTATCATCGTGGTAACCACCAGTGACATCGCAGGTTTTTCCCGGGTCATGCGGGGGCAGATGCTGGAGGTTCTCTCCCAGGATTACATCCGCACCGCTCGGGCCAAGGGCTTGGCGGAGCGGGTAGTGGTCTACAAGCATGCCCTTAGGAACGCCGTCATCCCTTTTGTGGCCAACATAGGCGGCATTTTGCCTGGGCTGATCTCAGGAGCAGGGTTGGTGGAGGTGGTCATGGCTTGGCCTGGGATTACTCCGCTTCTTCTTGACTCCTTGCAGCAACAAGACCTTTACATGGTAGCTGGCTTCCTAACCATAGGTTTAGTCCTCCTGATGGTGGGTAATCTGCTTTCCGACCTCCTTTTGACCTGGGTGGACCCCAGGATTCGCTACGAGTAGGGGGCTCTATGCGGGCATCTGCTGTCAAAACCCACCAAGCGCAAAGCCTCACCCAGGTGGCCCTGCGCCAGTTCCGCAAGCACCCGCTGGCGGTTTGGGGTCTCAGGATCCTTCTGGTGCTTTACACGTTTGCCCTTTTTGCCGGTTTCTTCACTCCTTACGATCCCAACTATTATGAGCTTTATCCCCCAAAGGGCCACCATCCACCCACTCGGATCCATTTTGTGGATCCGGAAACGGGGCGGCTTAGCCGACCCTTTGTCTATGCCACCAAGCGGAGTATTGACCCCATTTCTTTGCAGCCACGCTACGAGGAGGATCCATCCCAGGGAAAGTTCTACCTGCGCTTTTTCGTGCGCACCCCTGAGCAACCCTACACCATTCTCAGGGTATTCCGCTCCGATTTGCGCCTTTTCGGGGTGGATCCCCCAGGCCGCATCTTCCTGATGGGTACGGATAACTTTGGCCGCGACCTTTATAGCCGCCTGGTCTATGGTGGGCAGGTTTCCCTCACCATTGGCATTCTCTCAGCCCTGGTTTCCTTCGTCTTGGGGCTGGTGCTGGGAGGGATCGCTGGATATTTCTCCGGCCGGCCCTTTGCCCTCTCCTTGCCTCTTCAAGCGTGGCGAGGGCGGGGCTTGCTTTTGGGGCCTCTTTCTTGGGCCGTCTGGGGGGGGTTGGCCTTCGGGGCCTTGTACTTGGCTTGGGCGTACTACACGCTTACCGGCCTTGGGGTTCTCCAGATTTTGGCGGCGTTAGCTGCCTTATGGTTTGCCTATTTTCTTGCTAGAACCCTGCCTTTTCGTCCGCTTCTCCTAGACCCGGACAACCTCATCATGCGCCTGGTGGAGATCATCGCCGCCATTCCCACCCTTTTCCTCCTTATTTCCTTACGGGCGGTATTCCCCACCAACGTTGACCCCCTTTTCACCTTCTACCTGGTGGTAGGGCTTTTGGGCTTCATCGGCTGGGGGGGGTTGGCCCGGGTGGTGCGGGGAATCGTCCTCTCCGTGCGGGAGATGGACTACGTGCAAGCGGCAAGGGCCTTGGGAGCCTCGGATGCCCGGATCATTGCCCGCCACGTGCTGCCGGCTACCGCAAGCTACATTATTGTCAGCCTTTCCTTGACCATCCCGGGTTTTATCCTGGGGGAAAGCGGGCTTTCCTTCTTAGGGCTTGGGGTCACGGAGCCCTACACCAGCTGGGGGCTTCTCCTGCAATCGGCCCAGCAGGGCGGTTTTGCTAGTTTTGTGGATCGTCCCTGGGTGCTTTGGCCGGGGTTTTTTATCTTCGTGTCCATCATGGCTTGGAACTTTGTGGGGGATGGTCTGCGGGATGCCTTTGACCCCAGGCGGAGGCAGTAGGCCCTTCTCTTTTGACCCGGTATGGCGTATAACGGATGAGGTGTTTAGACGGCGGTGCTCAAAGGAGTACGCATGGATGAAAAGCGGTTACTGGAGGTGAGAGACCTTAAAGTCCACTTCTTCACCGATGACGGAGTGGTGAAGGCGGTGGACGGGGTTTCCTTCCATGTGGACAAAGGGGAAACCCTGGCGGTGGTGGGGGAGTCGGGCTCCGGGAAGAGCGTGACGGCCCTCTCTATCATGCGGCTCATTCCCACGCCTCCGGGTAGGATCGTGGCCGGGGAGATCCTCTTCCGCGGCAAGGACGGGGAGCTCCGGGACCTGACCAAGCTGTCCGAGGCGGAGATGCGGAGGATCAGGGGCAACGACATCGCCATGATCTTCCAGGAGCCCATGACCTCCTTGAACCCCGTGTACACGGTGGGGGACCAGATCGCCGAGGCCATCATGCTCCACCAGGGGAAAAGCCGCAGGGAAGCCATGGAGCTTGCGGCCCACATGCTGGACCTGGTGGGGATTCCTGAGCCCAAGAAGCGGCTTGCCAACTACCCCCACCAGATGTCCGGGGGAATGCGGCAAAGGGTGATGATCGCCATGGCCCTTTCCTGCAATCCCTCCCTCCTCATCGCCGACGAGCCCACCACGGCTTTGGACGTGACCATCCAGGCCCAGATCCTGGAGCTCATGAAGAAGCTCCAGGAGGAGATCGGCATGAGCATCCTCTTCATCACCCACAACCTGGGGGTGGTGGCGGAGATGGCGGACCGGGTGGTGGTGATGTACGCGGGGCGGGCGGTGGAGGAGGCGGACGTGGTGCCCCTTTTCAAGGATCCCCTGCACCCCTATACCCAGGGGCTTCTGCACTCCGTGCCCCGGCTGGACCTGGCGGCGGAGCGGAGGGAGCGCCTCGAGGCCATCCCCGGCAATGTGCCCAACCCCTTGTACCTGCCCCCCGGTTGCGCCTTCCACCCCCGGTGCAAGCACTATGTGGAAGGCCTTTGCGACCGGGAGGTGCCGCCCCTAGAGGACACGGGTGACGGCCGCCGGGTGCGGTGCGTGCGCTGGCGGGAGATCCGGGAGGTACGGGCATGAAGGAAAACCATGTCCTCCTGGAAGTCCGGGACCTGAAGAAGTACTTCCCCATCCGCGGCGGGATTCTCTCCCGGGTGGTGGGAAGCGTCAAGGCGGTGGACGGGGTTTCCTTCGCCATCAAGAAGGGGGAGGTCCTTGGCCTGGTGGGGGAGTCGGGAAGCGGCAAGACCACGGTGGGCCGGACCCTGCTCCGCCTCATCGAGCCCACGGGGGGGCGCATCCTCTTCGATGGGCAGGACATCACGGACCTGCCCAAGGACAAACTCCGCCCCTACCGCCGCCGCATGCAGATCATCTTCCAGGATCCCTTCAGCTCCTTGAACCCCCGCATGACCGTGGGGGACATCATCGCCGAGCCCCTCATCATCCACGGGATCGGCAAGACGCCCCAGGAACGCACGGAAAGGGTGGCGGAGCTTCTTAAGCTGGTGGGGCTTTCCCCGGACCACATGCGCCGCTACCCCCATGAGTTCTCGGGCGGCCAGAGGCAAAGGATCGGCATCGCCCGCGCCCTTGCGGTGGCCCCGGACTTCATCGTGGCCGACGAGCCGGTTTCCGCTCTGGATGTGTCCATCCAGGCCCAGGTGGTGAACCTCCTCCAGGACCTTAAGGAGGAGCTGGGCCTGACCCTCCTCTTCATCGCCCACGACCTGGCGGTGGTGGAGTACATCTCCGACCGGGTGGCGGTGATGTACCTGGGCAAGGTGATGGAGGTTGCCTCCTCGAAGGAGCTTTACCGCAATCCCAAGCACCCTTACACCGAGGCCCTGCTCTCGGCGGTACCCATCCCCGACCCCACGGTGAAGCGGGAGAGGATCGTCCTCCAAGGGGATATCCCCTCGCCCATCAATCCCCCTTCCGGATGCGTGTTCCGCACCCGCTGCCGCTACGCCCTCCCCGAGTGCGCCCAGGTGGTGCCGGAGCTTAAGGAGGTGGCTCCCGGCCACTATAAGGCCTGCATCCGGGACGACATCTTGTAGGTTTTGGGGATAAGGCCCCGGCGGATCCCGCCGGGGTATACTTTTTTCATGTTGGTCCAGGACGTGATGCGCTTCCCCGTGATCACGGTGGAGCCCGGGGTGACCCTCGAGGAGGCCTACCGCCTCCTTTTGGAAAAGGGCATCCGTCACCTGCCGGTGATGGAGGAGGGAAGGCTGGTGGGAATCATCACCGACCGGGATATCCGCCTGGCCACCAGCCACCTAAACCCCAAGGGACCTTGCCCCGGGTGCACCCGCGTGGCGGAGGTGATGACCCAGGAGGTGGTCACCGCCCATCCTCTGGATCCCGTGGAGGAGGCCGCCCGAGTGATGCGGGAAAGGAAGATCGGCTCCCTGCCCGTGCTGGAGGATGGCGCTTTGGTGGGGATCGTCACGGGGATTGATCTTTTGGATGCGCTCCTTAAGCTCACCGGGGTCACGGAGCCCTCGGGCCGCCTCGAGGTGCGCCTCCCCGATCGCGTGGGGGAACTGGCCCGGCTCACGGGATTTTTGGCGGGCCGGGGGATCAACATCCACTCCCTCCTCTCGTATCCAGAGGATGGGGACAGGGTGCGGGCGGTGGTGCGGGTGAATACCTTGGAAACCCACCTTCTTGCGGAGGGGCTACGCCAGGAAGGATTTGAGGTGCTCTGGCCCCCCAAGAAGCCATGGTGATCTACCGGGACGAGTACCGCCTGTACAACTTCGGTCCCAGCCACCCCTTCAGCCCGGTGCGCCTGGAGATGCTCACCTCCCTTCTTCAAGCCCTGGGGGTGTGGCGTGAACCCCTGGTCCCGCAAGAGGCCACCCGGGAGGACGTGCTTTCCGTGCATTCCGAGCGCTTGGTGAAGCGGGTGGAGGCGGTAAGCCGGGGGGAGAGGGTGCCCGATTTGGAGCATTACGGCTTGGGCACGGGGGACACCCCAGTCTTTCCCGGCATGGACCGGGCAGCCAGGATCCTGGTGGGGGGCACCCTGGAGGGAGCCCGGCGGATCCTGGCCGGGGAGAAGCGGGTGCTCCAGCTGGGCGGGGGTCTACATCACGCCCAGTACGACCGCTCCAGCGGCTTTTGCGTGTACAACGATCTATCCGTGGCCATCCGCCACCTGACCCGCGCTGGGCTTCGCGTGGCCTACTTGGATATAGACGTCCACCATGGGGATGGAGTGCAATGGATCCACTACGAGGAGGAGGGGGTCCTGACCCTGAGCCTCCACGAGTCGGGGCGCTACCTTTTCCCGGGAACGGGCCACGTGCACGAGATCGGGCGGGGAGAGGGGGTGGGGAGGAAGCTCAACCTGCCCCTGGAGCCCTTCACCGAGGACGAAAGCTACCTGGAGGTCTTTGAGGCCCTGGTGCCTTGGGCTCTTGGGGCCTTCCGCCCGGATGTGCTGGTGGTGCAGGCAGGGGCCGATGCCCACTTCCTGGACCCCCTGGCCGACCTCCTCCTCACCACCCGGGCCTACGCCCGCCTCTTCCCCCTCATCCTGCAGTACGCCGAGGCCTACGCCGGGGGCAGGGTCCTCTTCACCCTGGGGGGCGGGTACAGCCTGGACGCCACCGTGCGGGTCTGGGCCCTTCTCTACCACGTCTTCCACGGCCTTCCCCTCCCCGAGCGCCTGCCTGAGGGGTGGCTCAGGACCTGGGAGGCACGGCTCGGCAAGCCCCTCACCCCCACCCTGCACGACCCCGAGGGGGCCTACCCCGAGATTCCCCGGAAGGGGGAGATTGAGAAGCGCAACCGCCTCACCCTGGAGCGGCTCACGGAGCTGGTGCGCCCCTACCTGCTAGACTAGCGGGGTGAGGGTCGTTCTGCGCCTACCCGAGCGCAAGGAGGTGGAGGTCCGGGGGGATAGACCCCTTAAGGAGGTCCTCCGGGAGCTGGGGCTCAACCCGGAGACCGTGGTGGCCGTGCGGGGGGAGGAGCTCCTCACCCTGGAGGAGCGGGTGGGGGAGGAGGAGACCATAGAGGTCCTCTCCGCCATCTCTGGAGGCTAGGATGGTCTGCAAGGTCTGCGGGGAAAAGGCCCAGGTGGAGGTGCGCTCCCGGGGCCTGGCCCTTTGCAAGGGGCACTACCTGGACTGGTTCGTGAAGGAAACCGAGCGGGCCATCCGCCGCCACCGCATGCTCTCCCCGGGGGAGCGGGTGCTGGTAGCCGTCTCCGGCGGCAAGGACTCCCTGGCCCTATGGGATGTCCTCCACCGCCTGGGCTACCAGGCGGTGGGCCTGCACCTCCAGCTGGGGATTGGGGCCTATTCCGAGAGGAGCCTCGAGGTCACCCGTCGCTTCGCCCAGGAGCGGGGGCTGGAGCTTTGGGTGGTGGACCTCAAGGAGGCCTACGGCTTCGGGGTGCCGGAGCTGGCCCAGCTTTCGGGGCGGGTGGCCTGCTCCGCCTGCGGGCTTTCCAAGCGCTACATCATCAACCAGGTGGCGGTGGAGGGGGGGTTCAGGGTGGTGGCCACGGGCCACAACCTGGACGATGAGGCCGCGGTGCTCTTCGGCAACCTCCTCAACCCCCAGGAGGATGCCCTGGCCCGCCAGGGGCCCCTCCTGCCGGAGAAACCGGGCCTGGCCGCCCGCATCAAGCCCTTCTACCGCTTCAGCGAGCGGGAAGTCCTCTCCTATGCCCTCCTGAGGGGTATCCGCTACCTGCACGAGGAGTGCCCCAACGCCAAGGGGGCCAAGAGCCTCCTTTACAAGGAGGCCCTAAACCTGGTGGAGCGGGAGATGCCCGGGGCCAAGCTGCGCTTCCTGGAGGGTTTTCTGGATAGGATCCAGCCTCGCTTGCAGGTGGCCGAGGAAGTGCGGTTGCGGGAGTGCGAGCGCTGCGGCTACCCCACCACGGGGGCGGTGTGTTCCTTCTGCCGCATGTGGGATGGGGTGTACCGGCGGGCCAAGAAGCGGCGCCTTCTCCCGGAGGAGGCCGAGTTCCACCCCCTGGCGCCGGTGGCGCGCCTGGGATAGGAAAATCCCCCGGGGCTGCTTCCTAGGGTTGTTGGTGGGCGGGGGGTGACTAAGTTTAGGAGGCCTGGGGAAAACCGATGACGGTTCCCTCCCCTGGGCTTTCGGCTCCACCCTCACAAGATCAAGGTGGGATGGTGCTACTATCCTCCCCCATCGTGTCCCCCCGGGGGCTGGCATAGTGCCTCGAGGCCCTCGAGAAGGTAACGCTTCAGGGGCATAAAGCCTAGGAGTGCAAGAAGCGCTCCCCCTACGAGCAAAGGGGGTTCTAGATGCAAAACCCCCAGCCAAAACAGAAAAACCCCCGTGCCCCAGGGAAGCACCAGAAGGGTTACCCACTGGAAGCGGTAGGAGCCCCACCATAGGGGAAAGCGGAGGGAACTTCTGTTCAGGAGCTCTCCTCCCAGAAAGAAAGCTCCTAGGGGAGGTAGGAATGCGAGGGCTGCCTTGGGACCCTTCTCGATCCAGGACCAGAGAAAGCCCATAAGCATGATGAGGAGCGTGAGGAAGGGTACCCTATGCCGGCGCCTGGTTAAGAGGGATTTATAAGGAGTAGGGGCCCAAAAGAGGATGGCGTAGGCGAGGAGGGGAGGGAAGAGGGCCGAGAGGTAGAACAAACAGGCCGACATGGAGGTTAGTTTACGGGGTGACTCCCTGCGGTTTAAGAGTTTTGTAAGTCGATGGTCCTACCATAAGGGTTAACGAGAGGTGGTATCCCTCTCTCGGCCAGGGTTTCGGGCAACGCCTGGTGCGTGGGTTCGGAGCCCAGTTTTGGGAACAGGAGGTGACGGTCAATGGTGGCTCGGGTTCTTCTTGGGGTCTTGATGGCAGGTATGCTGGTGCTCGCGGGTTGTGGAAGGCAAGCAGCGGTACCTCCTCCTCGCAACTACTTTTCCGAATTTTTCCAGCAGGCGAGCATCCCGGTGAATGCTGTAACGGTAAACGTTCAGCTTCCCACTAGCCTTCAGCTTGCGGTCACCAGCGGCCTTAAACCGACTCCCGTGCAAACCCTGAGTGCGGGTTCCTATTTGGTGGGAAGCCCTGAGGGCTTCTACTCGGTTGCAAAGGCTTACAGCGTGCCCAAGAACGACGAAGATCCCATCCTTCTGCTGGGGGCGGCCCTTATCAAGCCGGGAGACAGGCAGGTGGCCATTGATGTAGAGAGCACGGCCATCCACATGGTTGCTTACTGGGACTGGATAGACTGGGTGATGCTTGGTCTTCCCTCCCTAGAGGCGGCCGAAAACCTGGTGCGGCAGCACCCCCGTTACGGTGAGCTGGTAGGCAGGATACGAGATGCGTTGCTACGTAACCAAAGCCCCTATGAGGACGAGGAAATCATTTCCCTTAGTGCTGAGATCGCAGGTGATCTTGTCGCTGACCGGATTGTCAGCCTGCCGAACACAGTAGAGCCTCAGACCCAGCATCGAGCGCTTCCAACCCTCAGCTTTGTTGGGAGCGGCCTCGAGGTGACCAATAACACTGCCATCACATGGGCTGTAGGCTGGATGGATTATAATGAAGAACGCATTCTCTTCTCGAGGGCCGAGATTCTCCCTGAGGCAGATTTGTCTTTACGGTGGCTTACGGGTCCTTCCAAAAAGGTGTTGGGCCTCTCTGGTTCTCCAGGAGATAGATACCTGCTATGCCTGGTGCCTTCAGCGCCTGGGGGCTGGGCTCCAACCAACGGGAATTTCCCCCTCCAGGATCTCCTGCATGTCCTAAACGGTGAAGCCACCAGGAGGGGGTGGGTTGAGGCTGGGCTTCTGGCGGCGGGGTTTATTCCAGGGGTGGGTGTAGTTGCGGACTTTGCGGATGCAGCCCTGGACCAGGATGTGGTGTCGATGTTAGCTGCAACTGCCAACGCTGGAGTGGAGGTTTACTTACACGATGTAGATAGAAGTATACAAGAAACTCAAGACAAGCTAAACCTCCATAGGATAAAGCTCCAGGCCGCAAGAGATGCTCTGGATAAAATACGTGCGGAACTCGGCGACCCAAACCTGAGAAAGAGTGAGGATGCCCAGTGGAAGAAGCTTGCGGATAAGTATAAGGCTCAATTGATAGAATTGCAGGAAACTTACAAGAAAATGGGCAAACTTTCTGGCAGCCTCTTTAACCAAGATGGAAGCGTAAACAAAAGATATTACTCATTAGTCGGTGAGCCTGTGCTAAAGTGGGAAGCAGGAAGCTTGCGTAGGCAGATTGTTCTTGAGGAATGGGCGGCACAGCGGATTGAGCAGAAATTAGGAAGACTCAAGGGCATCAAGTCTTTCGGGCGCTTCTTGGTGGTGCCTTCAGTTTTCGATGCCCTGGCTTTTGTCTACGACGTCGTGGCCTACAGCAACCTCTATGCTTGCTACGAGGTGCGGACAAATTCCCGCGGCATCCGCTACACCTTGGGTCCTAACATGGAGGTCACACCCGCCCAAATCTCCAATGGTAAGAAGGATGAAACTTATGTCTTCCGCATCAAGGTTCTGCACCTGATAGAGCAGACGGCCAACTTCTCCCTAAGCTGGAATTTCGGTGATGGCGCCACGGGAAGCCGGAATGTTAGTGCTGGGCGTAGTCCTCATGAGGAAAGCATTTCCCACGCTTACAAGGATTCTGGTGCCTACGGGCTAACCATTCAGCTCACTGCAGGGGCAAACAAGGTTAGCCAGGTGATTCCCATTTACATTGAGATGCCCGAGCAAAGCAACGATTACAACCTGAACATCTGCAATGTCTGGCGGGCTGCCAACAGCGGGGGTTACGGGATTACCCGGGACGATTGGGATATCAGTGCCATTCCCGATGGGGCTGTATTCGACATCGCCTTTGACACATACTCCATACCCGACCGCATCTTTGTGGAGTACCCCGTGGGTACACAGGTACTCGATACGGGTTGGCGGGGTGATAGTTGGTACAACGGCGATCCCAAGTACCCTGGGGGCATCTCTGGGCCGGGCATGGGGCAGTTTGACAACATCTTCCGCAAGATAGCGGGACAGGACACCTTTAGGGTGATAGTGGTGGGGCCTGATACGGGTACTGCCTGGGACTACCGCATTCGTTGCCGTACGGGCACGTCTTCTCAGTCTCTGGGTCCAGCCGAGGTATCCCCTGATCCCGAGGTCCAGCGCCTCTTCCGCCCCAATCCCGAGCGCTAGCGGGCTTTAGCCCCGCAACGCCTCAGCCCTCCACCCCTTGGGGTGGTGGGGGGTTGGGTTTTCTCCGCCCCCTTGAGGGGCGATGGGGAGGTTCAAACGTCGGCATTCCTCTCCACGGGCCCACAGGTGCACGGGGAGGCTAGGGAGTGGGTCCAGGTAAACCCAAGACAAATCCCCGGGCGTTTCCCGGGGGTTCTTGGTGGGCGCGAGTGGACTTGAACCACCGACCCCTACCGTGTCAAGGTAGTGCTCTGGCCACCTGAGCTACGCGCCCATGCTTTGGAGGCGCCGGCCGGATTCGAACCGGCGAATGGAGGTTTTGCAGACCTCTGCCTTACCACTTGGCTACGGCGCCAAGCCGTAAGGTATGGTAGCACGCGGGGAAAAGGCCTGTCAAGAAAGGCCATTCTCATGAGTAAAGTGCTATGATGCCAGAGAATGGCTGAGGTTTTTGTTCGCCTGCGCAGAGGAAGGTGGCCTCTTTCCAAGGGGCTTCTGGTGGAGGCGCTTTTGCCCTTGGGGGTGCCCCTCGAGGCCGCCCAAGCCGTGGCCCACACCGTGGAGGAGAGGTTGAAGGCGGAGGGGCAGCTGGCCGTGCCCCCTCGGGTCTTGCGCCGGGTTTTCTTGGAGGAGGTGGCCCGGGCCCTGGGGGAGGAGGTGGCGGATAGGCTTTCCAGGCAGACCCTTCCCTTTGAGGAGATCCTGGTGCTCCAGGGGAGGAAGCGCCGTCCCTTTTCCAAAGGGCTTCTGGCGAGGAGCCTCGAGGAGGCGGGTTTTTCCTTGAAGGAAGCCCACGACCTGGCCAAGGAAGTGGAAGGGTATCTCAGGCAGGAAGGGGTCAGGCAGATCTCCGCCCGCCGCTTGGAAGAGGTGGTGGCCCAGGTGGTGGGCCGGGCCCTGGGCAAGGGGGCTCGCAGGCGCTACCTCCAGCGCCAGGCCTTCGCCGGGGAGCTTTTCGTGGAGGAGGAAAGCGGCGAACCTCGGATGCCTTTCTCCAAAGGTATCCTGGCCCAGTCCCTGATGGGCATTGGCTTTTCCCCCGAGCGGGCATACGGGCTTGCCCGGGAGATGGAAAGGGCCCTGCGCCAGGAGGGGCGGAGGGTAATTCGGCGGAATGAGCTTCGGGAAAGGGTGTACCAGGCCCTTCTAAAGGAGGCGGGGGAGGAGGTGGCCAGGCGGTACCTGCTCCTTAGAAGCCTGAGGCGAAGCGCCCGCCCGGTGCACATCCTCATCGGTGGGGTGACTGGGGTGGGAAAGAGCGTGCTGGCCTCGGCCCTGGCCTACCGCTTGGGCATCACCCACATCGTCCCCTCCGATGCCGTGCGGGAGGTCTTCCGGGCCTCCCTTTCCCAGGATCTCCTTCCCACCTTGCACCTTTCCACCTTTGAGGCCTGGAAAGCCCTTCTGCCGGACCTGAGCGGGGAGGAAAGCCATGAGGTGCGGGTGATGCGGGGCTTTTTGGACCAGGTGGCCCGGGTGGCGGTGGGCTTGCGGGCTATTCAGGAGCGAAGCGCCCTCGAGGGGACCTCCATCGTTCTGGAAGGGGTTCACGTGGTCCCCCGTTACCTGGACCATCCTTACCGGGAGCGGGTCCTCACTGTACCCATGCTGGTGGTGCTTCAGGACGAGAAGCTTCACCGGGACCGCTTTCTCCTTAGGGACCGGGAGACGGCCCACGCCCGGCCGCAGGAGAAATATCTCACCCATTTCGCCGAAATCCGCCTCATCCAGGAGCACCTCCTCCGCTGGGCCCAGGAGGAGGGGATCCCCGTCATCCCTGGCGAGGATCTGGATGAGGCGGTGGAGAAGGCCTTGGAGGTCCTGGTGGCCTACCTCGAGGCCCATAGCTCCCGGGAGGTGGCCCGTGCTTGAGGTGCTGGGGTTTTTGCTCCTCCTCTTCCTGGCCTTCCGCTGGCAGAACCGCCTTCCCCTCTGGGCCTTGGGGATCTGGGTTAATCTCATCTGGTTTATGTATCAAAACGAACTGGGCTCGGGGTGGCTGGCCTACCTAAAGGGCCTTGGTGCAGGAATCTTCCTGGCGGCGGGTTACGGCAGGCCGGGCTTGGTCTGGGCCCTCACCCCTTGGCCCCTCCTCCTCTACTTGCGCCTGGATGTTCGGGAACTCCTCCTTTACCTACCCTCCCTGGGGGAGGGGATGCTCCTTGGAACCCTCCTCTACCTGGCGGGCTTTCGCAAGCGGTAGACCAGGTAGGGAAGGCCTATCCCCAGGGCACCTCCTGTGAGGAAGGGGATGGGGTGGCCGAAGAGGAGCTGAAGGAGGAAGAGCAAGGCGAAAAGCCCCACAAAGAAGGGCACAAGAAAGGGCTTCTCCCCATAGGCGACGCCCATGGTGCCCACGAAGAGGCCCACGGCCAGGGCCATTCCCTCCTGGTTGGGGCGTAGGAAGAGGAAGTAGGTGTAGGCGGCCACACCCAGGAAAGCCAGGCTTTGGGATAGGCGGTTAGGGTTCATCAGGTCCAGTTAAAGCGTTTGACCAGCACCTGGGAAAGGGCCAGGGCCACCCCGCCCCAGGCCACCTGGGGCTCCTGCCCCAAAAAGCCCATAACCGCGGAGAAGACCCCCGCCAGGAGGAAGAAGGGGACATACCTCGGGTTTACGGTGAGGCCCAGGACGAAGGCCACCAGGAACCCCGCTATCCCGGGGGGAAGGGTGGCTCCCAGGACCATAAAGAAAAGCATGAGGGCGATGGTGATGGCCCCTGCCAGGTAGTAGGCTCCGGGGAAGGGCTCCTTGGGCCTTTTGGGGGTGCTCTTGGCCTCGGACATGGCCCAAGCTTATCACAATAGCCCCGCGGCCTCGGCCACCGCCTCGAGGTTCGCTGGCACCGGGGGTAGAAGCTTGGCCACTTTTTCCGCCGTGGCCGGGTCCTTGAGGCCGTGGCCCGTGAGGGTGAGGACCACGGTGCTTCCCGGATCCAACCGGTCCTCCCTGAGGAGCTTCCACACCCCGGCCATGGCGGCGGCGGAGGCGGGCTCGCAGAAGATCCCTTCCTCCTGGGCCAGGTAGCGGTAGGCGAGGAGGATTTCCTCGTCTGTCACCGCCTCTATCGTCCCGCCGGATTCCTCCTTGGCCCGCATGGCTCCTTGCCAGCTGGCCGGGTTGCCGATGCGGATAGCGGTGGCCAGGGTTTCCGGCTTCTCCACAGGCCGCCCCAGGACTAAGGGGGCAGCGCCCGCCGCCTGGAAGCCCAGCATCCGGGGGAGGCGGCTCGTCTTGCCCAGGGCGTGGTATTCCTTGTAGCCCATCCAGTGGGCGGTGATATTGCCGGCGTTGCCCACGGGCAGGGCGTGGTAGTGGGGGGCATCCCCCAGCTCGTCCACCACCTCGAAGGCCAGGGTCTTCTGGCCTTCCAGGCGGTAGGGGTTCAAGGAGTTCACCAAGGCCACGGGATAGGCCTCGGTGAGGGCCTTGGTAAGGGCCAAGGCCTGGTCAAAGTTGCCTTCGATTTGGATAATCCGCGCTCCATGGACCAGGCTCTGGGCCACCTTGCCCAGGGCCACGTAGCCCGCGGGCAGGATGACGATGGCCCTTATCCCCGCACGAGCGGCGTAGGCGGCGGCGCTGGCGGCGGTGTTTCCCGTGCTGGCAGCCGCCACCGCCTTCGCCCCTTCCTCCACCGCCTTGGAAACCGCCAGGGTCATGCCCCGGTCCTTGAAGCTTCCCGTGGGGTTCAGCCCCTCGAACTTGGCATAGAGGCGTATGCCCCGTCTTTGGGCTTCCTCAGGGCCTTTTAAGGGTATCAAGGGGGTGGAGCCCTCCAAAAGGGAGATCACGGGCGTGTTGAGGGACACGGGAAGGTGGGCCCGGTACCGTTCGATGAGGGGAAGCCGCATGGGGATATGTTTCCCCCTAGGGGGCTAAGCCGTCAAGGGTTCCGGAAAGCCTTGCTCACGGGGTGGAGAAGGTCCAGGAAGGGCACGCCCTTATTCTACCCCGGGGAAGGGGGTTCCCTCTTCCGTGGGAGGCTTTGGGGCCGGGGCGGGCAGGTGGCCCAGGTGGCCGGAGAGGAAGCGAAAGAGGTCGGCGAGGAGGCCGCTGGCCGTGGCCCCGCCCCCGGCTCCCGGTCCCGTCACGAAGACCTCGCCCAGGGGCCTTGCCCGCACCCACAGGATGTTGCCCTGGGCCCGGGCCAAGGGGTGGTCCTGCGGCAGGCGCCTGGGGGCCACCGCCGCGCGCCAGCGCCCACCCTCCCCGTAGAGGCTTGCTACCAGGCGTACTTTTTCCCCTTGGGCTTGGGCGGTTTGGAGGATTTCCGGGGTGAGGCGGGTAATGCCCTGGGTTTTCACCTCCGGGAAGGGGAAAGCAGGGTCCACCAGAAGCCTGGCCAAAAGGGTGAGCTTGTGGGCGGCGTCTATGCCCTCCACGTCCAGGGTGGGATCCGCCTCGGCGTAGCCCAGACGCTGGGCCTCGAGGAGGGCTTCCTCATAGGTCCGCCCCTTTTCCATCTCCTGGAGGATGTAGAGGGTGGTGCCGTTCAGGATCCCGTGGAGCTCTACAAGCTGGCTTCCCCTGAGGGTTTCCAAAAAGGATAGGGCCGGGGTGCCGGCCATGACGCTGGCCTCGTGATAGATGAGCCCTTCCTCAGCGAAGGGGCGCAGGGCCTCCCAGGCCTCCGCCAGAAGGGCCTTGTTGGCGGTGATGAGAGGGATACCCGCTTCCAGGGCCGGGCGGACCAAGCTGAGGGGGGCTTCCACCCCACCCATGGCTTCCACCACCACGTCCGCCTGCAGGAGGTCCATGGGTTCGGTGTGCAGGAGTTCGTCGGGGATGGGCCTGGGCTTGGTCCTATCCCGCACCAGTACCCCCAGAAACCGAGGGGAGAAGCCCAGGGCATGGAAGTCCTCGAGGCGCTCCTGGACCAGGGTGTAAAAGGCGCTACCCACGGTGCCTCCGCCCAGGAGGGCGATCTTCACCTCTTCCATGCCGGGGATTATACCGGCTTCCCCTCGGCCTTTGCCCTACAGTGAAGCCGTGGAGGCCCGCCCGCTTCTAGAGGAAGCCCTTCGGGAGCGGGGGCTTCTTTACGCCTGGGCGCCCCTGGCCATACCGGAGGAGGCGGAGGGCCGCTTCCGGCGCTTCCTGGCCGAGGGACGGCACGGGGGAATGGCCTATCTGGAACGAGGCGTGGAGGCTCGTTTCCACCTGGAGCACCGCTTTCCCTGGGCGCGAAGCGCCCTGGTGGTCTTCGCCCCCTACGCCTACCCTGACCCCGGGGTGCCCAAAGGGGGAATCCGGGTGGGCCGGGTGGCCCGTTACGCCTGGGTCCGGGACTACCATCTGGTTCTGGGGGAGGAGGTCAGGGCCCTCGAGGGCCTGGCCCGAAGCCTGGGCGTAGAGGCCAAGGGGTACGTGGACCACGGGCCTATCCCCGAGCGAACCCTGGCCGCCCTTACTGGGATAGGCTGGATTGGGAAAAGCGGCATGTTTCTTTCCCAGGGGTTTGGGGTGCACGCCTTCATCGGCGTTCTTCTCACCTCTTTGGAGGTGGAGGCACCTTTCCCGCATCCAGGCCGCTGCGGCCGCTGCACCCGTTGCCTGGTTTCCTGCCCCACAGGGGCCCTTTTAGGGGACGGCACCCTGGATGCCCGGGTTTGCGTGAGCTACCTTACCGTGGAGCATAAGGGCTTCATTCCCCCGGCCCTCTGGCCGGGAATGGGGGAATGGCTTTTGGGGTGCGACCTCTGTCAAGAGGTCTGTCCCTGGGAGCGGTTTGGCAAGGTGTGGCGAGGTTTTCGACCGGAGCCCGAGCTGGCCCATCCCAACCTGGAGGAGTTCTTCCGCCTCTCGGGAAGAGCCTTTCAGCGGAAGTTTGGGGATACCGCCTTCGCCCGTCCAGGGAGGGCCCGCATGGCCCGGAATGCCCTCATCGTCCTGAGCAACCTGGGCTTGGGGGAGGATCTCCTGCGGGAGGCAGCCCAGGATCCCCATCCCTTGGTGCGCCGCACGGCCCTCCATGCCCTTTTTCGGGCTGGCTTGGGGATTGAGGGGTTTCTAAGGGATCCCGATGAGGGGATTCGGGCCGAGGCCTCAGTCCTCCTTGGGGAAGCGCCCGGTGCGGTAGACCCTTTCCAGGACGGGGGGAAGTCCCCAGGCCCTGAGGTCAAAGATGAGGGGGCCTAGGTCGTAGGGCACCTTGAGGAAGCGGACCTCGAGGGTTTCCGTGTCCAGGATCATGGCGTCGGCCCCGGGCTCCCCGCTTAGGCTTAGGCCTACGCTTCCTGGATCGGCTACAAGACCCATGCCCACCCGGCGGGAAAGGGGTAGGTGCCGTCCTCCCAGGAGGAGGACCGCGGCGCTGTACCGTTCCAGAAGCGGCACAAGCTGGTTGGCCGGGCCCAGGAGGTCCAGGTGGCTTTCGGGGTTACCAGGGGTGCCGTGGAAGGCCACCAGGCGTTTTCCTTCATAAGTTTTGCGGTGGGAAAGACGCAAGAAGCGCAAGTAGTTTAGCTCCTTTTCCGAAAGTTGGGACCGAGTCCATTCCAGGGTGGCCTTGCCCACTCCTTCGGGTAAGGTGCCCGGCAGAGGATAGGCGACCCTCAAGTCCCAGGCCCCGGCGATGGCGGGAAGCCCTTCCTTGAGAAGGCGGCGGATGACCTGCTTGGGATGGGGGCCGTAGCCCACCAGGTCCCCGAGCACCAGGACCTCGTCCACGCCTTCATCCCGCAGGGCCTCGAGGGCAGCCTCGAGGGCCGGCAGGTTGGCGTGGATATCCGAGAGGACGCCAAGGCGCACGGGCTCATTCTCCCATATCTCTAAGGCAAACTTCCTGAAAACCCTCCTTCTACCCCTTATGTTAAAGGGGTGCGGTCTTTTCTCTTGGGTCTCCTCCTGGCCCTTACCCTTCCTCCTTTCCCCTTGGGCTTTTTGGCCCCTGGGGTTCTGGCCCTTCTCCTTCAAGGGGGTTTCCGCACGGGCTTCCTCATGGGCCTTGGCTTTTGGGGTTTGCATCTCATCTGGCTTCCTCAAAGCTTCGCCCAGCTTTTCGGCCCCCTTGGGGCTTTGCCCTTCCTTCCCCTGGTACTTTTCAAGGCTCTTTCCTTCGGCCTCCTTTTCGCCCTCACCCCCACACCTCTCGCCCGGGTGGGGGGGTGGGTGGCGCTGGAGTGGCTCACGGAGCAAGGAGACTTGGCCTTCCCCTGGGGTTTCCTAGGCTACAGCCTGGTGGAGGCTCCTGGGCGGGTGCTCGCCGCCTGGGGCGGAGTGTACCTTCTTTCCCTTTTGGCTTTGCTCGTGGCCTGGGGCCTTAGGGAGCGCCGCTACTGGGTTCTGTTGCCCTGGGGGGTGTTGTGGCTTTTCCCTTTGCCTCCGGAAGGGGGGCCGGAAAGGGCCCTTTTGGTTCAGGGGAACGTTAACCCCCTGGCCAAGGTGCAAGGGGAGTTGGATCAGGAGATCTACCTTCGTCTTACCAAGGAAGCTTTGGCCCAGTACCCGGGGGCGGGACTGGTGGTCTGGCCGGAGACAGCGGTGTGGCAGATCCCCGAGGAAGCGAAGCGCCTGCTTCAAGACCGGCTCCTCCTCACCGGCTTGAACCTTTACGGGCCTAACCGGGCGGTTCTCTACCAGGAGGGGCGGGTCCTGGGCCATTACGACAAGGTGCGCCTGGTGCCTTTCGGGGAGCGTTTTCCCTTCCGGGAGACCCTGGGAGGGGTGTATGGGTTTTTCTTCCGCGCCTTTGGCCTAGGGGAGCTGGCGGACCGGACGCCAGGGGACCGGTTGGCTCCCCTTGGTTCCTATGGAACCATGATCTGCTACGAATCCGCCTTTCCCTCCGTGGCCCGCGCCTTGGTTCGGGAGGGGGCGGGGGTGCTGGTCCTCCTCACCAACGATGCCTGGTTTGGGCCTTCCTTCGGCGGCAGGCAGCACTTCGCCCTGGGGCGGCTTAGGGCGGTGGAAACGGGGCGCTGGCTCTTACGGGCAGGAAACGACGGCATCACCGCCAGCGTAGACCCCTATGGCCGGGTGGTGGCCCAGATTCCCCCACGCCAAGAGGGATATCTCCTGGCTCCCTACAGCTTGAAGGAGGGCCGTACCCTTTACGTCCGCTACGGGGACTGGGCGGTGGGGGTAGCGTTGACGCTTTTCCTTTGGGGCCTTATCCTTAGGATGCGCGCGCCGGGGTGGCGGAACCGGTAGACGCGGCAGACTCAAAATCTGCTGTCCGCAAGGACGTGCGGGTTCGAGTCCCGCCCCCGGCACCAAAAAGCCAGGCCCCAGGGGCCTGGCCAAGCCTTTGGTACAGTACCCCCTATTTTTTAGATCCCCTGGGGGTTTTCCCAGAGAGCCAGAGTGAAGTCTTCCTCCTGAAGGATCACGGGCGGGCTTCCTAAGGCCTGCTGGAAGAGGACTTGTAGCCTTTCTGGAGAAAGCCTCCGCTCCAGGGGTGGGCCTTCCTCTTGCTCACGCAAGTCTGTTTGCCCTTCGGGCAAAGCAACTTCTTGGCGGAAGGGCCACTCCAAGACCGCCACCCGCCTGGCCACCCGGGCGGCTTCCCTCAAAGCGGGAATAGGGTCCAGATGGTGGAGGCTCAGGCCGAAGAAGGCCAGGTCAAAGCTTTGGTCCGGGAAGGGGAGGCTTTCCCCGCGGGCCTCCAGGAAGCGGGCTTTCTTCACCTTGGCCCGGGCCACCTCGAGGCGGTCGGACCTGGGGTCCACCCCTACGGTGAAAAGGCCCAGGGAGGCGAAGGCCTCGGCGAAGACCCCGGTGCCCGTGCCGATGTCCAGGACGCTTTGAGCCTTGAGGCCCTCCAGGGCCTTTCGGGCAATCGCCAAGGGAGGAAAGCGCTTGAGGCGCTCGGGCCTGCGGAAGGGGTCCTTGGCCTCGCAGGCATTGGTGAAAAGGGCCCACATCACCGTGGCTCCCTCCATTGCGGCGGCTTTGAAGGCCGCCTCGAGGGCCCGGAAGACCGCCTCCTCTTCCCCGGAAAGCTCCGTGTGGGTGGGGTAGACGCGGTGCTCCACCCCGCTGGCCTCCAGGGTGGAAAGAGCCTGTTCCACCGCTCGGTAGTCCCCCTGCAGAAGGGGATAGAGGGCGAAGAGGACCTTCACCGCCATCTTCCCAAGTATAGGGCCCCGCGGTTTCCTGCCCGCAGGCCTGCCTGATCCGCCTCGGGAAAGGGGGGCTTGGCCTCGGGGGCTAGGAAGACCGCTTCCTCTTCCGCCTCCGGCGGGCCCAGGAGGTCTTTCAGGTCCTCGCGGGTGAGGAAATGGGCCTGGGCCCATGGGAGAACGCCTTTTTCCCCGAGCCTCCGGTACAGGGCTGCCCAGGGGGAGAGGGCCTCGAGGATCCCCACCAAAAGGCTTCCCTCGGGCTTCAGGACCCTTCTGGCCTCAGCGAGGGCTTTCTCCACGTCCTCCACGAACTCCAGCACGGTGAAGAGGAGGACCACGTCAAAGCTTTGCCCGGGGAAGGGGAGGGCCTCCGCCCGCCCTTCTACCCACGTGGCTTCCGGTACCCTCCTTCGCCCCACCTGGAGCATGGCCAAGGAGGGTTCCAGCCCCACCTTTCGGGCATAGGGAAGGCGCTTAAGCCAGTAGCCGGTTCCCGCTCCCACCTCGAGGAGGCTTTCCCCTGGGGGAAGGAGGGCTCTTAGGGCCTTTTCCTCCTCGGCGATGACGAAGGCCCCCAGGGGGGTCTCGTACCAGGCCTCGTAGGCCTCGGCCAAGGGGGCAAAGGGATCCTTTCCCATCCCGCTCTAGCCTAGCCGGACCACCACTCCCTCGTCCGGGCGTAGGCGGAGGGTGTTGCCCACGGCCTCCTCCCGGTCCAGGTGGGTGGAGAGGACCACCCTGCCCTCCTGGGGTAGGTCCAGGGCCTTTTCCCGGTCCGTGAAGTTTAGGGCGATGAGGAGGCCTTTCCCTCGCAGGTAGGCGTAGAGGCCGTTTCTCGCCCAATAGGTGCGGTAGGGGCCGAAGAGGAGCTCGGGGTCTTGGCGAAGGCGGATGAGGCGTTTCACCAGATGGAGCATGGATTTCGGGTCCTTCTCCTGGGCGGCCACGTTTCGCACCGGCCAGTCGGGGTTTAGGGGAAGCCAGGGCTCCACGGTGGAGAAACCCGCGTAAGGAGAGGTATCCCAGGGCATGGGGGTGCGCTCGGGGTCCCGGCCCAGGGTGTGGTAGCCCGCGGGGGTGCGGTCCTTCTGCCTCAAGGCGGCGGGGTCTCGCACCCTCTCCGGGGGGATTTCCCCGTTGGGCAGGGCCAGTTCGTCCCCGTAGTACCAGGTGGGGGTGCCCCGCAAGGTGAAGAGGAGCATGGCGGCCACCCGAGCCTGGGATTCTCCTAGCCTCGAGGCCAACCGGGGTTGGTCGTGGTTGCCCAAAACCCAGTTGGGCCAGTCCCAGGGGGTGAGGAGGCTCTCGTACTCCTCCACGATGCGGGCGATGTTCTCGGGTTGCCAGTTAGGGAGGCCCTCGGTGATCAGGCTGAAGTTGAAGGGCAGATGGCACCCCGCCCGGTAGTAGCGCACCAGGCGGTGGAGGGGAAGGTAGATCTCCCCCACCATGATCCGTTCCCGCCCGGGTTCGCTGAACTCGTCCAGGACAAAACGCATCTCCCGCACATAGGCGAAGGTTTCCGGTTGATCCTCGGTGAAGGTGTGCTCGTGGCGCAGGCGATCGGGAAGACCAGGCCGCCAGAAGGGGCTACCCGGTTCGTCCCGGAAGAGGGGGTCTTTGGCCAAGAGCCAAAGGACATCTACCCGAAAACCATCCACCCCCCGCCGTAGCCAGAAGCGCATGGCCTCATAGAGGGCTTCCCGCACCTCGGGATTTTGCCAGTTGAGGTCGGGTTGCTCAGGTAGGAAGAGGTGGAGGTAGTACTGGCCGGTACCTTCATCCAGGGTCCAGGCGGGGCCTCCGAAGAAGCTTTGCCAGTTGTTGGGGGGGCCGCCATCCGGGCCTGGGTCTTTCCAGATGTACCAATTCCGCTTGGGATTGTTCCGGGAGCTTTTGGATTCCAAGAACCAAGGGTGCTGGTCCGAGGTGTGGTTGGGAACCAGGTCGATGAGGACCTTAAGCCCCAGGGCATGGGCCTCCTTTAAGAGGCGGTCAAAGTCCTCGAGGGTGCCGAAGACGGGATCCACGTCGCAGTAGTCGGCCACGTCATAGCCGAAGTCCCTCATGGGGCTTTTGTAAAAGGGGGAAAGCCAGATGGTCCCCACTCCCAGGTCCTTCAGGTAGGGCAGCCTTCTCCGGATGCCCTCGAGGTCGCCAACGCCGTCCCCATTGGAATCCTGGAAGCTCCGGGGGTAGATCTGATAGACCACGGTTGTCTTCCACCACATGTCCGGAGTTTACACCCCGATGACCTGGGTGTGGAAGGGTTTCCAGGAGGGTCCCTCTGGTTCGTGCATGGAATCCAAGAGCAATTCCGGACCCCGGTTTATACTGACGTTCGTGAGCCTGATCATCGTGGCCAACCGTGCCCCCTTCCGTTTGACCGCCGAAGGTCTGGTTCCCGCAGTGGGGGGGCTGGCCACTGCCTTGTTGCCGGTCCTCGAGGCCCGGGGCGGAACCTGGGTGGCTGCAGCCGAGTGGGGTGAAAAGGGCCGGACGGCGCATCCGAGACAAAGTGCCATCCGCTTGGAGAGGGTTTTCCTCAGCGAGAGGGAGTGGCAAGGCTATTACGGGGGTTTTTCTAACCGGATCCTTTGGCCCCTTTGCCACTACTTCCTGGAGAAAATAGAGCTGAGGCGGGAGTATTTCCAGGATTATCTGCGGGTGAACCGCCGCTTTGCTGAGACGGTGGCCCGCATTCACCGGCAGGGTGATACCGTTTTTGTGCAGGACTATCATCTTCTTCTCCTCCCTGGGCTTCTCCGGGAGAGGATCCAGGGTCCTATAGGCTTTTTCTTCCACATTCCTTGGCCCTCCAGCGGGGTTTTCCGCATTCTTCCCTGGGGCCGGGCCCTGGTGGCGGGGGTCTTGGGGGCGGATCTGGTGGGCTTCCACACCTGGGAGTATGCGGAGAACTTCCTGCGCACTGCCGCCTATTACGGCTTTCCCGTGGAAGGGAACAGGGTGCGGGTGGGAGAGCGTACCGTGCGGGTGGAGGCCCATCCCCTGGGCATAGACACCCATCGGTTTCACGAGCTTTCGCAAAGCCCGGAGGTGGGGGCCCACGCCAGGAGCCTGCGGCGCCTGGCCGGGGTGGACCGTCTGATCCTGGGGGTGGACCGGCTGGACTACACCAAGGGGATCCGGGAAAGGCTTCTCGCCTACGAACGTTTCCTCCAGGCCTATCCTCATTGGCGGGGCCGGGTGGCTTTTTTCCAGATCGCCACCCCGAGCCGCACCCAGGTGGCTGCCTACCGGGAGCTAAAGCGCCAGGTGGACGAGGTGGTGGGGCGGATCCTGGGGAGTTTCTTGCGGGAGGACTGGGTGCCCCTCCGGTACTTCTATCAGACCTACACCCAGGAGGAGCTTTCCGCCTTCTATCGGGCTGCCGATGTGGCCCTCATCACCCCCTTGCGGGATGGGATGAACCTGGTGGCCCTGGAGTACGCCTACACCTCTTCGGAAGGGGTCTTGGTGCTCTCCAACCTGGCGGGGGCGGCGGAGCACCTCAAGGAGGCCCTTTTGGTCAACCCCTACGACCTGGACGGTATGGCGGCGGCTCTGGACAGGGCCTTGCGCATGCCCTATGGGGAGCGGGTGGAAAGGCTTCTGGCCCTGAAGGCGAGGATCCAGGCCCTGGATGCCCAAAGCTGGGCGGATCGCTTCCTCTCCTCCTTGGAGGCGGGATGAGGGTGGAGAAGCCCCTTTTCCTTCTGGACTACGACGGCACCCTGGCTCCCATTGCCCCAAGGCCCGAGGAGGCTTTTCCCCACCCAGGAGCCCTCGAGGTCCTGAGGGCCCTGATGGTCCGCTATCCCCTTTACGTGATCACGGGGAGGCGGGTGGAAGATTTGGCTAGGCTCCTTCCCCTCCCGGGCCTAAGGGTGGTGGGGGGGCATGGCTTGGAGGAGGGCGAGATAGGCGGGGAAAGCCATCCCCTTTTCCCCGTGGACCTCGGCCCCTTGCGGCGGGTGCTTCCCTCTTGCCCGGGGGTTTGGGTGGAGGATAAGGGGTTTGCCTTGGCCTTCCACTACCGGGGGGCGGAGGACGAGGAAAGGGCCCGCGCTTGCCTGGAGGTTTGGCTTGCCGCCCACGAGGATCTTTTGCGGGGCCTGGGCCTTGAGGTCCTCCCCGGTAAGAAGGTCCTAGAGGTGAAGCCAAAGGGCGCGAGCAAGGGGCAGGCGGCGTTGCGCCTTTGGGCAAGGTACCCTGGCCACACCCCCATCTATATCGGGGATGACGCCACCGACGAGACCGCTTTCCAGGTCCTTAAGGGGAAGGGGCTTACCTTTAAGGTGGGCCCAGGGCCTACCCTGGCGGAAGGACGGCTTGAGGACGTGGAGGCAGTCTTGACCTACTTGAAGTCTTACCTCTAGCGGCGCATACTTGGGGATCGTGGATCCCCTCTGGTACAAGGACGCGGTCATTTACCAGCTTCACGTGCGCTCCTTCTTTGATGCCAACGACGACGGCTACGGGGACTTCGAGGGCTTAAGACAGAAGCTGCCCTATCTTGAGGCCCTAGGGGTTAACACCCTTTGGCTCATGCCCTTCTTCCAATCTCCCCTGCGGGACGACGGGTACGACATCTCCGACTATTACCAGATCCTGCCCGTCCACGGAAGCCTCGAGGACTTCCGGCGCTTTCTGGACGAGGCCCACGCAAGGGGGATGCGGGTCATCATCGAGCTGGTTCTCAACCACACCTCCATCGACCACCCTTGGTTCCAAGAGGCCAGGAAGCCAGGAAGCCCCATGCGGGACTTTTACGTGTGGAGCGACACCCCGGAGAGATACAAGGGGGTAAGGGTCATCTTCCAGGACTTTGAGCCCAGCAACTGGACCTTTGACCCCGTGGCCGGGGCCTACTACTGGCATCGCTTTTACCACCACCAGCCCGACCTCAACTGGGATAACCCCGAGGTGGAGAAGGCCATGCATCAGGTGATGTTCTTCTGGGCCGACATGGGGGTGGATGGCTTCCGCTTGGACGCCATTCCCTATCTCTACGAGCGGGAAGGGACCAACTGCGAAAACCTTCCCGAAACCATCGAGGCGGTAAAGCGCCTGCGCAAGGCCCTGGAGGAGCGCTACGGCCCCGGCAAAGTCCTTTTGGCCGAGGCCAACATGTGGCCCGAGGAAACCCTGCCCTACTTTGGAGAAGGGGATGGGGTGCACATGGCCTACAACTTTCCCCTGATGCCCCGCCTTTTTCTGGCCTTACGCCGAGAGGACCGGGGGCCCATTGAAGCCATGCTCCAGGAGACGGAGGGCATACCGGAGTCCGCCCAGTGGGCTCTTTTCCTGCGCAACCACGACGAGCTGACCCTGGAGAAGGTCACGGAGGAGGAGCGGGAGTTCCTTTGGGAGGTCTATGCTCCCGATCCCAGGTACCGGATCAACCTGGGGATTCGCCGTAGGCTCATGCCCCTGTTGGGGGGGGATAGGCGACGCTTTGAGCTTTTGCACGCCCTTCTCTTTACCCTGAAGGGAAGCCCCATCCTCTATTACGGGGACGAGATCGGCATGGGGGATAACCCCTTTCTGGGCGACCGCAATGGGGTGCGGACCCCCATGCAGTGGTCGGCGGACCGGAATGCGGGCTTTTCCCGGGCTCCCTATCATCGCCTCTTCCTGCCCCCGGTGAGCGAGGGGCCCTACAGCTATCACTTTGTCAACGTGGAGGCCCAGCAGGAGAATCCCCACTCCCTTTTGAACTTTGTGCGTCGCTTCCTGGGCATCCGAAACCGGTACGCCAGGGTTTTGGGTCGAGGAAGCTTGCGCCTGCTTCCCGTGGAAAACCGGCGCATTCTGGCCTACGAACGGGAGTACCAGGGGGAAAAGATCCTGGTGGTGGCCAACCTCTCCCGGTATTCCCAGGCCTTTGACCTGCCCTTGGAGGAGTACGAGGGCCTGGTTCCGGTAGAACTCTTCTCCCAAAACCCCTTTCCCCCGGTGGAGGGCCGTTACCGCCTGGCCTTGGGTCCCCATGGGTTTATGCTCTTCGCTCTAAGGCCCAAGCAGGAGATAGAGCGCCTGTACCTTCCCGATTGGGCAGCGCCCGAGGAGGAAATGGCGGGGATCCCCCAGGACCTGCCCACGGTGCCCCTTTCTGGCGGTGTGGAGGGCCTCTTCATCGATACCTTGGTGGACGAAAGGGCCCGGGCCTCCTTCCTAAGTGCCTTGGGCAGGGTGCTTAGTGAGCGGAGTTGGTTGGCCTCGAGGCCCAAGCAGGTGGGGCTCAAGGACGCCCTTCGCCTCCAGAAGGAACCTCCTCTGTACCTTACCCTTCTGCGCCTTGAGGGGGAGGGGGGTTCCCTTGAAGCCTTTTTGCCTATCGCCTTGCGCCAGGACAGGGAAGGCCCGGGGCTCTTCGCCCGAGTGCGGGGAGGAGGAGGGGGATACCTCTTCGAGCTTTCCCAGGATCCGGGGTTTTATGCCCTCCTCTTAAGGCGGCTTGCCCAGGGGTTTGAGGGCCGGAGCCTCAAGGCCCACTACCGGGGCCGCCATCCGGGCCATGTTCCTGAGGCCCTGGAGCTTCTCCGTCCTGGCTTGGCGGCGGGGGAAGGGGTTTGGCTCCAGGTGGGTTTGATCCAAGACGGGGGGCTGGACCGTACGGAGAGGCTTTTCCCCCATCTTTCCCTCCCCTGGGTCCGGAGGCCCGTAGGGGGGCTTTACTGGGAACGGGGCAGGGAACGGCGAGTCCTGGCCCTCACTGGCACCTTCCCTTCTGGGCAGCCCCAGGAAGCCTTTGCCTACACCTTAAGGCTAGCCCGGGAGGGTTTGGCCCGGCTTCAGGACCACCCGGTTGGGGAAGGTGCCTTGGGCCTCATGGCGGACGCCCTTAGGGAGCTGGAGGCCCTGGTCCGGCTCCTGGGCGTACGGCTTGCCCTTCTGCACCGAGCTTTGCAGGAGGTGGAGGGTGAAGGGGATGGGGTACCCCTCCTGAACCGTGGCCTGGGGGCCTTTGTAGAGGTGGAAGGGGAAGTTTTCCTTCTGGCCTTGGGCAAGGAGGGTAGGGGCCTTCCCCTTCGGGACCTAGCCCGGTTGGCCTACGACCTGGAGCGGGCCCTTTATTTGGCCGCGGAGGAGATGGAAGGGGCAGGGCCTTGGGTGGACCTTGCCGCGGACTTTTTGGAGGAGGCCCTTTTTCAGGCCTATCAGGAAGCAACCCAGGGGGCCTTGGAGGCTCTTGAGGGGTTTCCCCAGCTTATGTTGGCTCTGGCGCAAGAACAGGCTTTGCGGGAGGAAAAGCCAAGCCGGCAAGAGGTGCTTAAGCGCTGGCGAAGGAGAACTGGGGAAGGGGGAGGCTAGGGCCTGTGGGTTGGCCTTACTATAATGAAGGTTGGGGCGATGCCGTCCTGGTTGACGCCGGATTCGGGCAGCCGCCCGGTTCCTGTGTTCACCAGACAAAAGGAGGGTTAGGCCATGCGGATCGCTCAGATTGCGCCGCTTTACGAGGCTGTTCCACCCAAGTTCTATGGCGGAACTGAGCGGGTAGTGCATGCCTTGGTGGAGGAACTGGTGCGCCGCGGGCATGAGGTTACCCTCTTTGCTTCGGCGGACTCCCGCACCAGTGCCCGCCTGGTGCCCATGGCGGAGGGGGGATTGCGCCTTACGGGAGCCAGGGATGGCTTGGCTCTCCACATGGCCATGCTGGAAGAGGTTTATGCTCAGGCGGATCGTTTTGACATCATCCATTCCCATGTGGATTACCTGGCCTTTCCCTTTGCCCGCCACAGCCCAACCCCTACCCTGACCACCCTACACGGTCGTTTGGATCTACCGGAGACCCGTCGGATCCTGTCCCGCTTCCCGGAACAGCCCTTGGTCAGCATTAGCCACAGCCAGCGCATTCCAGTGAGGGACCTTTCCCTTCGCTGGCAGGCCACGGTCTATAACGGCATCCGCCTCGAGCACTTCCCCTTCCGCCAGGAGCCTGAGGATCCGCCCTACCTGGTCTTCCTGGGGCGTATTTCGCCGGAGAAGGGGCCGGTCCAGGCCATCGAGGTGGCCCGGCGTGTGGGCCTTCCCCTGAAAATTGCCGCAAAGATTGACCCTGCGGACCGCGCGTGGGCGGAAACCCATTTCCTACCCCTTTTGGACACGCCGGGTGTGGAGTACCTAGGAGAGGTGGACGAAAAGGCGAAGGCGGAGTTGCTGGGAGGGGCCTTGGCCCTCCTCTTTCCCATCGACTGGCCGGAGCCCTTTGGCTTGGTTATGGCCGAGGCCATGGCCTGCGGTACCCCGGTGATAGCCTTCCCCGGGGGCTCCGTAGACGAGGTGGTGGTGGACGGGGTTACGGGGATCGTCTGCCGTTCACGTACGGTGGAGGAGATGGTCCAGGCGGTAAGGCAGGTGGAGAAGCTGGAACGCGCCGCCTGCCGGCGCCACGTGGAGGAGAACTTCTCCAGCGCGGTGATGGCTGAACGCTACGAGGCGGTTTACCGTCGGGTAGTGGCGGAGGCTCGTGGCGAGACTGTGGGTGTGCCCTTTGAGGAGGGGTTCAGGTTGCGCATGCCTCCTCCTCCCCGGCCTCGCCAAGGAGGAGGCTTGGGGAAGGGAAAGGCAGAACCTACCGCCTGGGGGGGTGAAGGCCGGGCGCAGTAGACCAAGGTGAGGACGTTTACGGCTTTTCCATTTCCAGTTCCCCCTTCTCTGCCTGGAACCCCACCTCCTTGTGGCTACCGTCGCAGAAGGGCTTGTTCCGGGAATGGCCGCAGCGGCAAAGGGCCAGCTTGGCCCTTTCCAGGCGCCTTTCCTCCCCGTTGAGCCGGAAGGGGGTTCCCTCGGGCAGGTCCATCACGTAGGGCCCATCCTGGCGGAAGCGAAGCTTCATGGTTTCAGGATACCGGGGATAAAGTGGAGGTATGCTCTGCCCGCAGAATGGAAAGGTGGGCCTCGAGGTGCCCTTGAAGACGGTGAAGAACTTCCTCACGGGAAGGGCCCTGGTGCGGCTTAACCCCTCTAGTCCCCACTACCTTTGCCAGGATCCCGCCTGCCCGGTGGTCTACTACGGGGAGGAAGGCGTGTACACCCTGGGGGAGGTGCGTTTCCCCATCTACGACAAGGGAGCCTCTCTCATCTGCTACTGCTTCGACTGGACCCGGGAGGGATTGGTGGAGGCCCTGGGGCAAGGGGTGGATCCGGTGGCCCAGGTGGAGGAGGGGGTCAGGGCCAGGCGCTGTGCCTGTGACCAGCGCAACCCCAGGGGGCGTTGCTGCCTTCCCACCTTGAAGGCGGAGGTGGCCAGGCTTGCCTGAGGGTTTCCCGCGGGAATTGGAGGAGGCTTTCCAGAAGCGCCTGGCCCGGCTTGCGCCCCGGGACCCTTTGGTGCTGGCGGTTTCGGGAGGCGGGGATTCCGTGGCCCTGGCCCACCTAGTGAAGCGGGCTGGGCGGGAGGCGGTGGTGGCCCATCTGGACCACGCCCTGCGCCTGGAAAGCGGAGAGGATCTCCTCTTTGTGAAGGCCCTTGCGGAAAGGCTTGGCTATCCCTTCCACGCCGAGCGGGTGGAGGTGGCCAGGGTGGCTAGGGAACGGGGGGAGAACCTCGAGGCGGTGGCCCGGGAGATCCGCTACGCCTTCCTCCACCGGGTGGCCAGGGAGGTGAAGGCCAAGGCCATCCTCACCGCCCATACCCTGGACGACCAGGCGGAAACCGTGCTCCTCAAACTCCTCCAGGGCACGGCCCGGGGTCTGGGCATCCGGGAGAAGGAGGGGCTTGTGGTCCGCCCCCTTCTGGCCTTTCGCCGCGAGGAGTTAAGGGCGTACCTAAAGGCCCTGGGGGAAGCGTGGCGGGAGGATCCCTCCAACCAGGACCTTTCCCGGGATCGCAACTACCTGAGGCTTAAGGTGCTTCCCCTTCTGGAAGAACGGTTTCCCAGGGCCAAGGAGGCGCTTTCCCGCTTTGCCCAGGTGCGGATGGAGGAGGAGACCCACCTGGAGAGGGAGGCTAGGGCTCGCCTCCTATCCGATCCCCGCTTCTTCGTGCCCGCCTACCGGGCGGCACCCCTTTTGGAGGCTCCCGGGGCCCTTAGGCGGAGGGCTTTGCGCTGGATGCTGGAGGCCTTGGACCTCCGGCCTGAGGCCCGGCTTATCGCCCTTTTGGAGGAGGCTTTAGGGGGCAAGGTGGCCATCCTGCCCGGCGGTTACACGGCCAGGCGTAAGGGAGGTACCCTTTTCCTCCTTCCCCCCGCGCCCCGGCTGCCCCTTCCTCCCGGGTTCCGCCGCCCCTTGCCGGGGGACTACCTGGCCATGCCCTACGGGAGAAAGCGCCTGGTGGACTTTTTGGCGGAGAAAGGGGTACCTAAGGAGCTCAAGCCCCTTTGGCCGGTGAGGGCGGAAGGTAAGCGGGTGGTGGAGGTGCTGGGCTTTCATCCTCCCTCCGAGGAGGAGCGGTACATGGCCTTGGCCCTCGAGGAGGCCAGGCAGGCCTTCCAGGAGGGGGAGGTGCCGGTGGGGGCGGTCTTGGTGGTGGGGGAAAGGGTGTACAGGGCCCACAACCAGGTGGAGGCTACCCGGGATCCTACGGCCCATGCGGAGATGCTCCTCCTTAGGGAAGTGGGCCGGGGGGCCCGGGGAGGAAGGCTTTACGTGACCCTGGAGCCGTGTCGCATGTGCCACCATGCCCTTCGGGAGGCGGGGGTGGAGGTGGTCTACGGGGTGGAGAACCTGAAGGAAGGGGCCTTGACCCGGTTCGGCCAGGGGGAAGGCCTCAGGGGTGGCGTCCTGGAAGGGGAGTGTGCTAAGCTCCTAAGGGGTTTCTTTGCCCGGCTCAGGGAGGGGTGCCGGAGCGGTTGAACGGGCCGGTCTCGAAAACCGGTAGGCCCCGCAAGGGGTCTCGCGGGTTCGAATCCCGCCCCCTCCGCCAAAGGCGGCCTGAGGGCCGCTTTTATACCACCTGGAACCCCCACCGCCCCCCGAGGATCCCCAGCGCCTCCAGGAGGGTTTCCGCCTCCTTCCTTTCCCCGGGAAACCCGGAAAGAAGCAGGTACAAAAGGGTGGCCAGCTCCCCCAGGACCAGGAAGCCGTACCGCCTTTTTTCCTCCTCCCAAACCGCCTCCATGCGCAGGCGGGCCATGCGCCAGGGAGCGGAAAGGAAATGGCCCTTTTGCAAGCCCGCCTCGGGTTCGCAAAGCCTCGGGTCGCCTTGGGTGAGAAGCCCCCGGCAGGCAAGCGGACGCCAGGGATAGACACCGCAGAGGCTCTCTTCCAGAAAAGGGCAGGGGGTGCGGGTTAGGAAGAACTGGCTTGGGAAGTGGGGGTCGTCCTTGCCTTCCCTGAGAAGGGCAAGCCGCCTGGGGCCTTCCTTAAGGAGCCTGGAGCGCTGGGCCTCGCTGAGGTGGGGAAGAAGGGCTTCCCCTTCCAGGCGGGAAAGGGTCACCAGGCCATGGCAGCAGGCAAAGCATCCCGCGCGGCAGGAGGGGGTAATCCCCTTCTTGGCCAGGTAGTCGGCCAAATCCGCCTCGAGGGCCAGCCAATGGGCTTCCACCGGGTTCATCGGCGCAGGCGGTAGACACCCCTTCTGGGGTCGAAGGGACAGGCTCTCACGGCCACCTGGGGGCAGTGACGCCGGTACCGGGCCACCTCCTCCGCCAGGGCCTTGGGCAGGTGGCATCGGAGGCAACGGGCCTGGGGAGAGGCTTGCCGCAACCGGTAGGCGAGTAATAGGGCCAGGCCCGAAAGGAAGAGAAGACCAAAAGCCTCCACAGGGGTTAGTGTAAGCTCTTCTTATGGCCAGTCTTGCGCCTTTCCTGCAAGCCCTAGAACCCGGGGTTTCCCCGGCCGTTTCCGCCTGGATCAAGGGCCTTAAGGAAGTGGAGCTCCACCTGGACCGTTGGGCCTTCGACCTTTCGGAGGAGGGTTTTTGGTGGCGGCCCAAGGAGGGGCTGAACCCCATCGGGGGCCTGGTGCGCCACATCACCGGAAGCTCCTTGCGGCTTCTTTCCTACGCCTTCCCCCAGGAGCTTCCCGACTGGGCCAAGAAGGGGCGGGAATGGGAGCTCCAGGGGGAGCCCGAGGCCAAGGAGGTGGTGGAGGCCCGCTTCCGGGAGGCTTGGGCCAGGCTCCTTTCCGCCTTCCAGAGCCTACGGGAGGAGGAGCTCGGCCAGGAGGTTCCGGTGGGCACCCAGGGTCTTAAGGCTCCCAGGGCCCATATCCTCCACCACCTGGTGGAGCATGCCCAGCACCATGCGGGGCAGATCATCTACGCCCGCAAGCTCCTGGGCTGAGGACTCCTGTCCCCGGGAGATGGCTGTAAGCTGTTCCCATGGAACGCGTTGGCCTGCGCGCTTCTCCCAGGATTACCCTCGAGGCCCTCAAGGAAGCCCTTAAGGGCGTGCGCTTTCCTGAGGCCAAGGTCTATTTCATCACCGACTGGCAGGACCGCCGGCACCAGGCCCGGTACGCCCTTCTCATCCACGGGGGCAAGAAGGACCTCCTCACCCCTGACGCCTTCGGCCCCGCCTTTCAGGGAGGGGAAGAGGCGCTTTCGGAGCTGGTTAGCCTGTTGCTGGACCTTGGGGCCAGGAAGTTCTACGAGGCGGTGGTGTCCCCGGCGGAGATGACGGCCCTCTTGGAGCTACCGCCCGAGGAACTGGTGAGGCGGATCAACGCCATCGCCAACCCCACCGACCCGGGCATCTACCTGAAAAGGGCCGCCTAACCGTATAGAAGCTTAAGCCGGGCGGCTTCCCCTGCCAGCTCGGGGAGGGCTTTTAGGTCTATTCCCATGTGGAAGCCTTTGGCTTCCAGGTAGGGGAGGACCTTTTCCGTGGGCAGGTTTCCCACCAGCTCATCCCCGGCGAAGGGGCAGCCCCCTACCCCGGCCAAGGCGCCCTCCAACCAGAGGATGCCGGCCGCCAGCACCGCCTCCACCTTGGCCAAGACCCCTTCCGGGCGGGCGTGCAGGTGGGCGCCCAGGCCCTCGGGGCCAAAGCGGGCCACGGCCTCCCCTAGCACCTCCTGGATGCGGCTTGCCTCCGCCACCCCGTAGGTGTCCGCCAGGGCGATCTCCTCAACCCCAAGTTCCCGTAGCCGCGCGATATCTTCCAGGACCCCCTCCACGCTCCAGGGATCCCCGTAGGGGTTGCCGAAGGCCATGGAAAGGTAGACCACCAGGCCAAGCTTTCCTTTTGTGGCCTCCACCATGGCCTTTACCAGGGGCCAGGATTCCTGCCGGGTGCGATTGGTGTTCTTCCGCTGGAAGGTTTCCGAGAGGGAGAAGGGGTAGCCGATGGCCGTGAGGTTTGGGGCCTTAAGGGCCCTTTCCAGGCCCTTTTCGTTGGCCACGATGGCCAGATAGGTGCGGCCCTGGGGTGGGGGAAGGCTGGCCAGCACCTCCTCGGCATCCGCCATCTGGGGCACCCACTTGGGGGAGACGAAGCTGGTGAGGTCCAGATGGCGAAACCCCGATTCCAGGAGTTTCTTTAGGAAGGCCACCTTCTCCTCGGTGGGGATGAAGCGGCTGAAGCCCTGCCAGGCATCCCGGGGGCATTCAACCCACCGGATATTTCGAGGCCTATTCATTGCACTCACTACCTACGACGTACTTTTTGAATAACGCTTCGAGCAAAACTACCGCAGCCAGCAACAGCTTAAGTTCTTCTTTTGTCAGCCACCTTTCCATTTCAGCTGTATGTGCATGCTGTATCGGATTTCTGAAGCAGCTATAAAAGGTTGATAGGAGCTTACCAAAATGGTTGCGGAAACCTTTGGTTACCTCTGGAGCAACATTTTCAATACAGAGATTCTCCTTTTGGGCGACGGTTTCAAGCACTTGGGCCCCGGGTTTTTCTTTTATATCTACTCCGGATTTTTCTCTAGAAAGGCGCTCTAACCGTGTGAAGCATTCCCTTATTGCGGCGATGAGGTCAGCGGAGGTTGGTTCGCTGTTCAAGATGGTGACGCCGTATGGCAGAAGGTCGATTGTGATTTTTGCCTGTTGATCTAATTTAACGAGCTCCTCTTCAAGTTTTTTTAATAAAGCAGGATCTCCCTGAGGAAGACGCTTCCCCGAGTTGTAAAAGTTAACGTTACAAGCTTTGCCTGAGCCTTTGTCATGTACCACAAGTTGGATTCCATAGGGGATCTCCCTTTCCTCCACCTCGTATCCCAAATAGCTTGCTCCATTTCTGGTTCTTTCCTTATCCCATGGCCAAGCTTTCATCATATTTGCATTTTAAGCACAGTTATAGTAAAAAGTCTACACCTGGAAAACCCCGGTGCGGAAAGGCTCCCGCTCGGGGTTTAAGGCGCAGGCCTCGAGGGCCCGGATGAGCCACTTCCGGGTCTCGTGTGGAAGGAGGATCCCATCCACCCAAAGCCGGGCGGCGGCGTACCGGGGGTCCAGGGTTTCCTCGTAGCGGCCCTTGATGCGCTCGTAAAGCTCCTTTAGCTCCTCGTCAGAGGGTTCCTTCCCCTCCCGTCTGAGCTTTTCCACCTCCAGCTCCAAAAGGGTCTTGGCCGCCTGGGCCCCTCCCATCACCGCGTACTTGGCGCTGGGCCAGGCGAAGATGAACCTGGGGGCGTAGGCCTTGCCCGCCAGGGCGTAGTTTCCAGCTCCGAAGGAGCCTCCCAGGATCAGGGTGATCTTGGGCACCACGGAGTTGCTCACGGCATTGACCAGCTTGGCTCCCCGGCGGATGATCCCCGCCTGCTCCGACTCCTTCCCCACCATGAAGCCCGTCACGTCCTGGAGGAAAAGGAGGGGGATGTTCATCTGGTTCACCTCGAGGATGAACCGGGCGGCCTTGTCCGCCGCCTCCGCGTAGATCACCCCACCCACCTCGATCCGTCCCTTCTTCTTCAGGATGAGGCGCTGGTTCCCCACGATGCCCACGGGGAAGCCCCCGATGCGGGCAAAGCCCGTGACCAGAGTCTCCCCGTATCCCCCCTTGTACTCCAGAAACTCCGAGCCATCCACCAGCCGGGCGATCACCTCCCGAAGGTCGTAGGGACGGCTGCCGTCGGGGGCGATGAGGCCGTAGAGGTCTTCGGCGGGGTAAAGGGGTTCCCTGGGTTCCTTGCGCCCTTCTGCCCAGGGGGCGAGCCTGGAGGGCGGGTACAAGGCGATGAGCTGGCGGATCCTTTCTAGGGCGGCTTCGTCGTTCGGCTCGTAGAAGTCCACGGTCCCCGAGACCTCAAAGTGCATGCGGGCCCCGCCAAGTTCCTCGCTGCTGACCTCCTGGCCGATGGCCGCCTTCACCAGGGCGGGGCCCGCCAGGTAGAGGCCGCTTCCCTCGGTCATGATGAGGACGTCGGTCATGACGGGGAGGTAGGCTCCCCCGGCCACGCAGTTCCCCATGATGGCGGAGATCTGGGGGATGCCCAGGGCGGACATGCGGGCGTTGAGGTAGAAGATACGCCCAAAGTCGTCCTGGTCTGGGAAGACCTCGTCCTGTAAGGGTAGGAAAACCCCGGCGGAGTCCACCAGGTACAGGGTGGGGATGCGGTTTTCCAGCGCCATCGTCTGGGCCCGGATCACCTTCTTGGCGGTGATGGGGAAGAAGGCCCCCGCCTTCACCGTGGCGTCGTTGGCGATGATCATCCAGGTTTGGCCCTGGATCTGCCCGAGGCCGGTGATGACCCCTCCGGCCGGGGCCCCGCCCCACTCCTCGTACATCCCCCACCCGGCAAAGGCCATGAGCTCGTAGAACTCCGTGCCCGGGTCTAAAAGCCTCGCAATGCGCTCCCGGGCGGTGAGGCGTCCCTTTTTGTGCTGCCGCTCCACGGCCTTGGGCCCGCCCCCTTGGCGCACCTTCTCCAGGCTTTCCCTGAAGTCCCGCACCAGGGCTACCCAGGCGTCCTTATTGGCCTTGTAGACAGGACCTTCCCGCTCCTCCGGGCGGAGCTTGCTCTCGAGGCGGCTCGTGGGCTGGCCTAGCATGGCCTTAGTATAACGTTTTTCTGCTTATCGGGGAAAAAGCGTAGCCCCCTCAGGGGGACAAGGGGTTTGGGACAGGGCCTTTTGCCGCTGGGCCTGGCGCCTGGCCTCCCGGTCCACCCGTTCGTTCTCCGGGTGGCCGCCATGTCCACGCACCCAGTGGGCCACCACCCGGTGCCGTTTGAGTTCCGGCATAAGGGCTTCCCAGAGGTCGCGGTTTTCTATGGGCTTGCCGTCCGCTCTGCGCATCCCCCTTTTTTCCCAGGCGGGGAGCCACTCGTTTAAGGCCTTCACCAGGTACTGGCTGTCGGAGAAGAGGTGTACTTCACAGGGTTCCTTGAGCGCCCTAAGCCCTTGCAGCAGGGCGGTGAGCTCCATGCGGTTGTTGGTGGTGCAGGGCTCACCTCCGGAAAGCATTCGTTCGTGGCTACCGTAGCGTAAAAGCGCCGCCCACCCGCCAGGGCCGGGGTTGCCCAGGCAGGCCCCATCGGTGAAAAGCTCCACCTGTTTCACGACCAGGGGATGGGCCGATGGGGGAAGGCCAGGGGGGCCTTGGCCTCGCCGGGGAAGAGGATCTCCCTGAGGCGGTAGTGGTCCTCTTGGGGATGGCGGTAGACCTCCAGGAGGTTTTCCACCAGGTTCACGATCCAGACCTCAGGGATACCAGCTTTGGCATACAGGGCGAGCTTCCTGCGGTCGTGGTCCAGGCTGGTGTCGGCCACCTCTATGAGGAGGAGGACGTCCTGGGGCTCAGGGAGGCGCTCGCTGTACTGTTCCAGGGGGGGTTTCAGCACCTGAAGGTCGGGTTCGGGTTCGGAGTCGGGGGAAAGGCGCAGGGGGGATTGCACGGCGATGACCGCCTCCTCTCCCAATAGAGCCTGGAGCCTCTTGTCCAACTGGGCTACAGCAAAGACGTGCCTAGGACCAATCGGGCTCATCTCGTAGATCTCTCCCTCGAGGAGCTCGAGGTGCTTCACCCCCTGGAAGAGGCGCTCAAACTCCTCTACCCCGAAGCGGTACCGGGTGGCCATGCCCTCATTCTAGGCCCCAGATGGCGGCGGGGGCCAGCTCCACCAGGTTTCCCGCGGGGTCGCGGGTGTAGAGGCTTTTCCCCCTGGGCCAGTCCGCCCACCAGACGGGAAAGCCCGCTTCCTCCAGCCTCTTGGCCCAAGAGGGAAGCTCCTCCTCAGCCACCTTAAAGGCCACGTGAACGCTTCCTTGGGCCCCGTGGGGGGGAAGGTTTTCCTCCTTTGCCGTGTGATGGGGGTTGAAGACCAAAAAGACCCCCTTTCCTGCCCGGAAGAAGGCATGGCGCGGGGGCTGGTACTGGAAGCAAGGAAGGCCCAGGACCCCCTCGTAAAAGGCCCGGGCCTTCTCCAGATCCACGGCGTAGACGGCGGTTTCCAGAACCTCCACTACTTGAGCCTGGCGATGAGGTCGGCCACGGGGATGGCCTCGAGGGTGGTGGTCCTCACGCTTCCCCTGGCCGAGAGGTGGAGCATGGCCCGGGCCACCGCCAGGGCATCCTCCGCCTCCACGATGTTCACGAAGTCATAAGGCCCCAAAACCGCGTACTGGGCCACCACCTTGACCCCGAAGTCCCGCTCCAGTTCCTGGTTCACTTCCTTGATGCGCTCGGGGTTTTTCACCAGGGTCTCGGCGCCGTCATCCGTGAGGGTGCTGAGAACGATAAAGGTAGGCATCTTGGCCTCCTTTCGCTTCCAGTCTACGCCGGATGGGTCTCTAGATCCAGGTGGTTAGCAGGGGGTGTGGGCAGAAGTTCCGTGGGGGCCAGGGCGTTTAAGGAATTTGTAAGGGGGTGGTTGGCACTCTGGATTCGAGCCTCGGGGTTTTGCCCTTGGGGCTTGAAAGGAGGTTTGCTATGAGGAAGTTGCTGGCAATAGGGTTCTTGCTGGCGGGTCTCATGGGGTTGCTGGTGGCTTGCCAGCAAGGCGGTGGGGGTACTCAGCTTGGGGATCCGGACTTCCGCATCGTTCTGAGTAAGGCCAGTGTGGATCTCACCCCTTCTGCCCCCAGGCAGGAGATCCTGGTGCAAGTGGTGGCGAAGAACGGCTTCAACGGCCAAGTGACCCTTAGCTTGGAGGATGTGCCGGAGGGCATGAATGCCTCCTTCAATCCCGGGGCTGTGACTCCCCAGTCTCTGGAGGTGGTCACGGGGGTGGGGGCGGCTACTTTGATGTTGGAGAAAGGCTCTGCTGCAGGTGGGAACTACACCATTAAGGTCGTCGGACAGAGTGGTTCTGTACGGAAGGAAGTTGCCTTGCCAGTAACCGTAGCCAGTTCCTTGCTTCCCAACCAGGTATTCGATTTTTCTCAAGGAATACCACCTGATTGGAGGATCATAGATAACACCGGCAACGGTGCTTGGTCCACGAACGATGAGTGCGATAGAGAAACAGATTATGGTCCTCTGGACCCCATCCAAGCACCCTTTGCCATCATCGACTCCGATTGTCTGGGTGAAGTGGATGTGGATACGGAGCTTTGGACTCCTGCTTTGAATCTTTCGAGCTTTTCTACAGTCAAACTTCATTTTGATCACTACTTCTACTACTACACCGATGAAATTGGCGACGTAGATGTGAGCGTTGATGGCGGTAACACTTGGATCAACGTGGCTCGCTTCCAGGGAGAGGACGTGGGTCCTGAAACCCGTACTGTGGACATCAGCTCCATTGCCGCGGGCAAGCCCAACGTCATTATTCGCTTCCACTACTACGATGCGTACTGGGATTGGTTCTGGATTGTTGACAACATACGCGTAGAGGCTTACTGAACATCAGCTGTTTGGCTGGGAGTGAGGGGAATACTCCTCACTCCCATTCTATGGTGGCAGGAGGCTTCGAGGTGAGGTCGTAGACCACCCGGCCGATCTCCGGCACCCTGCGGGTGATGCGCCGGGCTGCCTCGTCCAGGAAGTCCAGGGGCAGCCTGGCCCAGTCGGCGGTCATGAAATCCTCGGTGGTCACAGCCCTTAAGGCCAGAACGTAGCCGTACTTCCGCTCGTCCCCCGCCACCCCTACGCTCCGCACGGGGGTGAGGACGGCCAGGGCCTGGGCCACCTGGGAATACAGCCCCCACTCCCTTAGAAGGCTTATGAAGATATCGTCGGCCCGCCGGAGGATGTCCAGTTTTTCCTCCGTGACCTCCCCCAGGATGCGCACCGCCAAGCCCGGCCCCGGGAAGGGGTGGCGCAGGCGGATAGGGTCGGGAAGGCCGAGAAGCAGGGCGAGTTCCCTTACCTCGTCCTTGAAGAGGAGGCGGAAGGGCTCGAGGAGCTCGAACTTCAAATCTTCAGGAAGACCGCCCACGTTGTGGTGGCTTTTGATCTTGGCCGCTCCCGGCTCCCCGGCGGACTCGATCACGTCGGGGTAGAGGGTCCCCTGGGCGAGGAAGCGGAAGGGGCCTGCTTCCCGGGCCACCTGGGAGAAGACCTCCACGAACTCCCGCCCGATAATCCGGCGCTTTTCCTCGGGGTCTTCCACCCCCTTGAGGGCCGTAAGGAAGCGCTCCCTGGCGTCCACCACCCGGAGGTTTACCCCAAGGGCCCTAAGGGCTCCTTCCACCTCCTCCCGTTCCCCCAGGCGCAGGAGGCCGTGGTCCACGAAGACCGCCAGGTGGTTCACCCGGGCCTTGGCCAGGAGGAGGGCCAGGGTGCTGGAGTCCACCCCGCCGGAAACCGCCAGGAGCACCCGGTCCTCGCCCACCCTTTCCCGCACTTCCTTAACCAGGCTTTCCAGCACGTGCTCCGGAGTCCAGTCCCGCTTTACCCCGGCGATCTCCAGAAAGTTTTCCAGAATCTGCATCCCCTTGGGGGTATGGGCCACCTCGGGGTGGAACTGGACGGCGAAGGTCTTTCCGTCCGGGGCTTCCATGGCCGCCACGGGGTTTTCCTCGGTTTCCGCCACCACCCGCCACCCCGGGGGAAGCTCGGTCACCGCGTCCTGGTGGCTCATCCAGACCTGGACCTCGCCCTCCAAGCCTTTGAAGAGGGGTCCCTGGTAGCGGGTGAGGAGGGCCTTGCCGTACTCTGCCCGCCCTATGCGCTCCACCCTGCCCCCAAGCTCCTGGGCGAGAAGCTGCATCCCGTAGCAGATGCCCAAGGTGGGAAGGCCGAGGGTGAGCACCCGGGGGTCGGGGCGGGGGGAATCGGGGTCAAAGACGCTGTTGGGTCCGCCGGAGAGGATTAGGGCTTGGGGCTTGTGCTTAAGGATTTCCTCCAGGCTTGCCCGCCCCGGCAGGATCAGGGAAAAGACCCTAAGCTCGCGGAGCCTTCTGGCAATGAGGCGGGTGTATTGGGAACCGAAGTCCAGGACCAGGACCATGGAAGCCAGTCTAGCAGGGTAGGATAAAGCCATGGCCGAGGTGGAAAGCTTTGCCCTGGACCACACGAAGGTGAAGGCTCCTTATGTCCGCCTGGCGGGGAGGAAGGCGGTGGGGAGTGGCCTGGTGGAGAAGTACGACCTGCGCCTGGCCCAGCCCAACCGGGAAGCCCTGCCCACGGGGGCCTTGCACACCCTCGAGCACCTTTTGGCTGGCTACCTCCGCGACCACCTGGAAGGGGTCATAGACCTTTCCCCCATGGGGTGCCGCACGGGGTTTTACCTGGTGGTGGAAGGCCCTTTGGAGGAGGAAAGGGTTTTGGTGGCCTTTGAACGGGCCTTAAGGGATGTTCTCCTGCACGAGGGGCCCATTCCCGGGGCCAGCTTCAGGGAGTGCGGCAACTACCGCGACCACGACCTCCAAGGGGCCAAGGCCTGGGCGGAGAAGGTGCTGAGGGAAGGACTGAAGGTTCAGGCCACCCTTCCCCTGGAGGAAAGGTGATCGCCTTCTTTGCGGCGGAGCCCGAGGAAGCGGAGGCCTTAAGGGAGGCCTTGGACGCGAGGGAGGCCCTCGAGGCGCCCTTTCCCCTCCATCAGGCCCCCGGGGTACTGGTGGCGGAAACCGGGGTGGGCAAGGTGGCGGCGGCCTTGGCCGTGGCCCATGTCCTAACCCGCTTCGCTCCCAGGGAAAGCTTTTTCCTAGGGGTGGCGGGGGGCTTGGACCCCTCCCTTCGCGCCCTAGACCTCCTTTTGGCTGAGAAGGCGGTGCAGTGGGATGTGGACCTGACCCCCTTTGGTCGGGAGCCCGGAGAGACGGCCTTTGGGGTGCGCTTTTTCCCCTCAGACCCTGGCCTTCTGGCCCGGGCTGAGGTGGCGGCTTCTGCCCTGGGCTTCCCTGCCCGACGGGGGGTGGTGGCCACGGGGGACCGGTTTCTGGCGGATAGGGGGGAGGCAAGGAGGCTGGCCCGGCTCCACGGGGCCCAGGCGGTGGAGATGGAAGGGGCCGCGGCCCTCATGGTGGCCTGGCGCTTCCGGCATCCCATGGCCTTGATCCGTGCCGTGACCGATGGGGCGGGGGAGGAGGCGGCCAGGGACTTCCAGGCCTTTTTGCAGGCGGCCTCGAGGCGGCTTGGCTACCTGGCCCAGGCTCTTTTAGCATACTGAAAAGGGAGGGGCAAGGTGGAGATCAAGCTTTTCACGGGGAACGCCCACCCCGATCTGGCCCGGCGGGTGGCGGAAGCCCTAGGGGTTCCCTTGGGAAAAGCGGTGGTGGACCGCTTCCCCGACGGGGAGGTGAGGGTGCGCCTTTTGGAAAGCGTGCGCGGGGACGATGTGTACCTCATCCAGCCCACCAGTCCCCCGGTGAACGATCACCTGATGGAGCTCCTCCTTCTGGCGGATGCTGCTCGCCGGAGCTCTGCGGGCCGCATCAACGCCGTCATCCCCTACTTCGGCTATGCCCGTCAGGATAAGCAGACCCAGGGCCGCGAGCCCGTGAGCGCCAAGCTGGTGGCCAATCTCCTGGAAACCGTGGGGGTGCACCGGGTGATCGCCATCGACCTCCACGCTCCCCAGATCCAGGGGTTTTTTGATATCCCCGTGGACCACCTCTCGGCGGTGCGCCTCTTTGCCCGCTACCTCCAGGAGAAGGGCTATACGGAGAACGGCGTGGTGGTTTCCCCGGATGCGGGCCGGGCAGAGGAGGCCAGGCGGCTTTCCGAAAGGCTGGGCCTGCCCCTGGCCATGCTGGCCAAGCGCCGCCATGGCCCCAAGGACACCTCCGTCACCTACGTGATCGGGGAGGTGGCGGGGAAGAGACCCTTGATCATCGATGACATCGTTTCCACGGGGGGAACCATAAGGCGAGGGGTGGAGGCCCTCCTGCTGGCTGGGGCTTTGCCGGAAATGGTGGTCATGGCCACTCATCCGGTCCTGGTAGGGGAGGCTCGGGAAAACCTTTCCCATCCCGCCATCCGTGAGGTGATCTTCACCGATACCATCCCCTTGAGGGATGGGGGGTACACGGTGCTTTCCACCGCTGAGCTTCTGGCCCAGGCCATCCGGCACGTGCACACCAACCAGTCGGTGAGCGCGTTGATCTGAGGTGGCAGGAGGGCCTGGGGGTGTGATAAGCTTTCCCATAGTGTGCCCCTAGGGGGCCTTTGCCTTTTGGGAGGTTGAGGAGGAGACATGGAATACCGTTTGAAGGCCCAGTACCGGGAAGGGGAGAAGCCCGCCGCTTTGCGCCGGGCGGGGAAGCTCCCCGGTGTCATCTACAATAAGTACTTGAACCGTAAGATCTACGTGGATCTCGGGGAGTTTGACAAGGTCTTCCGTCAGGCTTCCATCCACCACGTGATCGTTCTGGAGCTCCCCGACGGTCAGGAACTGCCCACCCTGGTGCGCCAGGTGAACCTGGACAAGCGCCGGCGCCGTCCCGAGCATGTGGATTTCTACGTCCTCTCCGACGAGCCCGTGGAGATGTACATTCCCTTGCGCTTTGTGGGTACGCCCCAAGGGGTGCGGGAAGGAGGTGTCCTGCAGGAGGTGCACCGGGACATCCTGGTGCGGGTTTCCCCAAGGAATATTCCCGAGTTCATCGAGGTGGATGTCTCGGGCCTGGGCATCGGGGATAGCCTCCATGCCGCTGACCTCAAGCTTCCGGAGGGGGTTAAGCTGGCCATTTCCCCGGAGGAAACCATCGCTGCGGTGGTGCCTCCGGAGGATGTGGAGAAGCTTGCGGTGGAGGCCCCCGAGGCTCCTGCTGAGCCCGAGGTGATCAAGAAGGGCAAGAAGGAAGAGGAGGAGTAGTACCGCCCTGTACTTGACGGGCGGGGCCCCTGGAAAGGGGATTGGCCGCTGGCGGAGGGAAGGGGGGCGTTTTCGCCCCCTTTTTGCGGAGGGCAGGAATGTTCCTGGTGGTGGGCCAGGGAAACCCGGGGGAGCGGTACGCCAGGACCCGCCACAACCTGGGCTTCATGGTCCTGGACCGGTTGGGCCTGGAGTTTCGGGAAAGGGGGGAGGCCCTCCTGGCCGAGGTGGAGGTAGAGGGGGAAAAGGGGTTTTTCCTCAAGCCCCTCACCTACTACAACCTGAGCGGCCAGGTGGTGGCTCCCCTGATGCGCTTTTACAAGATTCCCCCGGAGCGCCTTCTGGTGGTCCACGACGAGATGGACCTACCCCTGGGCCGCTTGCGCTTCAAGGCAGGGGGTAGCCCCGCGGGAAACCGCGGGGTGGCCTCCATCGCCCAGGCCCTGGGGACCGAGGCCTTCCACCGCCTGCGCTTAGGGATTGGCAAGCCCCCTTCCCGGGAGCTTGGGGCAGCGTATGTCCTTTCCCCCTTCCTTCCCGAGGAGTGGCCGGTGGTGGAGCGGGTCCTCGAGGCGGCCAAGGAAGCCGTGCTCTGCTGGGTGAAGGAGGGGCTTCTTCCCTGCGCGGGCCGTTTTAACGGCCTGGATCTTTCCCAGGGCTTGGGGGAAAAGGGCTAAGCTTTAGGCATGGCCGCGCCTAAGGTCCTCCTCATCGCCGGGGGAAGAAGCCCCGAGCACGAGGTTTCCCTGCTTTCCGCCCAGGGGGTTTTGGAGCACATGCCTTTCCCCACCGAGCTCGCCGTGATCGCCAAGGACGGTGGGTGGCTCCTTGGGGAGGAGGCATTTGCTGCCCTTGGGGCCAAGGTGGCCCCTATCGGCCGGCACGCTTTTCCACCCCCTTTGGATTGGAGCCGGTATGACGTGGTCTTCCCCCTGCTTCATGGAAGGTGGGGAGAGGATGGGACCATCCAAGGGTTCTTGGAAATTCTGGGTAAGCCCTACGTGGGGGCGGGGGTGGCGGCCAGCGCCCTTTGCATGGATAAGGACTTAAGCAAAAGGGTTCTGGCCCAGGCGGGGATTCCCGTGGTCCCCTGGGTAGCCCTTTATCAGGGGGAGCGCCCCTTTATCCCCTTTGACCCCCCCTTCTTTGTGAAGCCCGCCAACACGGGTTCCAGCATCGGCATCCGCCGGGTGGAGCATTACGCCGAGCTGGAAGAGGCCTTGGCCGAGGCCTTCCGCCACGACCAGAAGGCGGTGGTGGAGCAGGCGCTTTCGGGGGTGCGGGAGCTGGAGGTGGGTATTCTGGGGAATATCTTTGGCGAGGCCAGCCCCGTGGGAGAGGTGCGCTACCAGGCGGCCTTCTACGACTACGAGACCAAGTACACCCCGGGCCGGGCGGAGCTTTTGATCCCTGCACCCCTGGACCCCGGTACCCAGGAGACCGTGCAGGAGCTGGCCTTGAAAGCCTACAGGCTTTTGGGCATCCGCGGCATGGCCAGGGTGGACTTCTTCCTTGCGGGGGGGGAGATCTACCTCAACGAGGTCAACACCATTCCCGGCTTCACCCCCACCAGCATGTACCCCAGGCTTTTTGCCGCCGGGGGTCTACCTTACCCCGAGCTGTTAAGGCGTCTGGTGGAGCTGGCCCTGGAGTAGGGGGTCCAACTCCTCGAGTTCCTCTGGGGCCGGCTGGCAGGGGTTTTGGCTCCTGGCCATTGCCCTCTTGGCCCTGGGGGCCTTTTCCCTCCTGACCTTGTACCCTTTTCTGAGCCCTGCCCGTGAGCCTCCTCATTGGGGTGGGGTTTGGTGGGGTGCTGGTCCTGGGGGATGTCCTTCTGGCCGAGGTGATCGACCGGGACGCCGAGGAGACGGGAAGGAGGCGGGAAGGGGTCTACTTTCCTTACGGAAACCAAGGGTAGAATGCCGGGGGCAGGAAGCTCCTAGGGAGGATGGGGCATGCGGCTGGAGTTCTCGGATCCTCTTCGGGAAAGCCGCCTCAAGGTGCCGGTCCTGGCGGAGGCCTTGGGGCCTGTTCCCGGGGGTTACCTCCTGAGGGGCCGGGAGGTGCGGATCTTTGCTCCCTTCGCCTCGAAGCGCTTCTTCCGCCACGGCTGGCAGAGCTGGAGCCTCACCACCTGGGTGGACCTAAACTTTCCCCCGAAGCCCCTTTTCCCCGAGGCCCGCAGGCCCCAGGCGGACGATCCCTTCCTCCTCGAGGCTTCTGAGTGGTGGGGAAGCGGCCTAGGGGCCCTCGAGGGGCCAGATGGGAAGGTGCTTCTCCTGGGTGCCCTGGGCGTGGGGGCGCGGGTCTTGGGGCGAGAGGACCTCCTCCTGGGCCGCTACGCCGAGGGGGAGGGGGAGTGGTTTCTGGGCTACAGGGAGCGAATGGAGGTGTTCGCCGCCTATGGCAGGCTCCTTCCCAGGCGGCTTTCTAAAGGGCCTCCCAGGCTGTGGTGCTCCTGGTATAGCTTCTACAACCGGATCCATGAGGCCTTACTCCTCGAGGTGCTGGAGGAAGTGGCCGGGCTTCCCTTTGAGGTCTTCCAGATCGACGACGGCTGGCAGCGGGCCCTTGGGGACTGGGAACCCAACGAGCGCTTCCCCCGGGGGATGGCCTTTTTGGCGGAGAGGATCTGGGAAAAGGGCTTCAGGGCGGGGTTATGGCTAGCTCCCTTTTTGGTGACGCCGGATAGCCCCCTAGTGCGGGCCCACCCCGAGTGGATCCTGCGGGACGGGGAGGGAAGGCCCATCCCCGCGGGCTTCAACTGGGGGAAGATCCTATACGCCCTGGATTCGGGCAACGAGGAGGTTTTGGACCATGTGGCGGGCTTGGTGCGCAAGGTGCGGGCCTGGGGGTACGACTACCTGAAGCTGGATTTCCTCTACGCTGCTGCGTTACCCGGGGCCGAGGGGGAGGTGCGGTACCGTAAGGCCATGGAGCGGATCCGCGAGGAGGCAGGGGAGGCCTACCTTCTCTTCTGCGGCGCTCCCATCCTGGCCTCCTTGGGGCTTGCCGATGGCCTCAGGGTGGGTCCGGACGTGGCCCCCTACTGGGACAACGAGGACCGCTCCTTCTGGCTACAGGACCCCACGGGCCCGGGGCTAAGGAACGCCCTCCGCACCACCCTGCACCGGCTTTGGCTGCGGGAAAACGTCCAGGTGGACCCGGATGTGGCCTTCTTCCGGAGCCGTTTCTCGCTGCTATCCCCTGAGGAGATGTACCTGCAGGAGGCCATGGGGGAGATCACGGGCTTCAAGGCCACCTCCGACCCGCCCTCCTGGCTTTCCCCGGAGGAAAGGGAAAGGCTTTGGGCCTTCCTGAGCCGGGATAAGGAGGTAAAGCCCCTTGGCCCCTACCGTTTCCGGGTGGGAGAGGAGGTTTTGGACTATGCCTTTCTTTTATAAGCACGTGCATCGCAAGAAGGACGGGCGGGAGCTGATCCTTTACGGGCTTCATCCCCTCGAGGTGGAGGTCTTGCCCGTGGCCGAGGAGCCCTCCGTACCGGAGGGGGCGGGGTCCATCTCCCCAAGCCCTCACCTCCGCTACCACCCCTTGCGGGGGGAGTGGGTGGTCTACGCCGCCCACCGCCAGGAGCGCACCTTCTTGCCTCCCAAGGAGCACTGCCCCCTTTGCCCAAGCCAGGAGGGGGGCTTTCCCACGGAGATTCCCTTTGACCGTTTTCGAGTGGCGGTCTTTGAAAACCGGTTCCCCTCCCTGGTGCCAAGGCCCACCCCTCCCCCGGAAGGGCTTCCCGTTCCCGCGGAGAGGGCTTTGGGCCGATGCGAGGTGGTGGTGTACACCCAGGCCCACGTGGGAAGCCTGGCTACCCTCACGGAGGAGGAAAGGCTCCTCCTGGCCTGGGTTTGGCGGGACCGGTACCGGGCCTTGTATGCCCTCGAGGGGATCCGGTTCGTCATGCCCTTCGAGAACCGGGGGGAGGCGGTGGGGGTGACCCTCCACCATCCCCACGGGCAGATCTACGCCTACCCCTTTGTGCCCCCCATCCTGGAGCGGGAAAGCCAGGCCTTTAGGGAAAGGCCCGTGCTCTTGGAGCTTTTTCCCCACCTGGAGCCCTACCGGGTGGACCAGGAGGAGGGGTTTTTGGCCTTCGTGCCCCCCTTCGCCCGCTACCCCTTTGAGGTCTGGGTGGCCCCTCTGGAGCGTCACCCTGGGCTTTGGACCTTTTCCGAGGGAGAGATGGCCGCCTTCGCCCGGCTTTTGGGCCGGGTGGTGGCCCGCTACGACGCCCTTTTCGGGGAGCCCTTCCCCTACGTGATGGTTTTCCACGCCGCCCCCTTGGGGGAGGAACGCACCTTTCATTTCCATGTGGAGTTCTACCCCCCCAAAAGGGCCAAGGACAAGCTCAAGTTCCTGGCGGGCACGGAGCTTGGGGCGGGCACCTTCGTGGTGGACGCCCTGCCCGAGGATTCCGCTAGGAGGTTGCGGGAGGCTCTATAGAAGTACCTTTTGGCCCTGGACCAGGGCACCACCAGCAGCCGGGCCATCCTCTTCAGCCTGGAGGGCAGGCCCGTGGCCATGGCCCAGAGGGAGTTCCGCCAGCTCTACCCGAGGCCGGGCTGGGTGGAGCACGATCCCCTGGAGATCTGGGAAAGCCAGCTTGGGGTGGCCCAGGAGGCCTTGCGCCAGGCCGGGGTGGAGGCCAGGGAGGTGGTGGCCCTGGCCTCACCCGGGGGACCAGCAGGGCCCACCTGGCCCGGGCGGCCCTGGAGGGGGTGGCCTTCCAGGTGCTGGACGTGGTGCGGGCCATGGAGGGGGAGGCGGGGCTTTCCCTGAAGGAGCTCCGGGTGGATGGGGGCATGGCCCAGAACGCCCTTTTTCTGGAGATCCAGGCGGACCTCCTGGGGGTGCCGGTCCTCAGGCCCAGGGTCACGGAGACCACCGCCCTAGGGGCGGCCTGGATGGCCGGGGTGGGGGCGGGGGTCCTGGGGCTGGAGGCGGTGCGGGAAGCCTGGACCCTGGAGGCCCGCTTTCTCCCCCGCCTATCCCCCTCCCGGCGGGAGGCCCTTTATCAGGGCTGGCGGCGGGCGGTGGAGCGGGCTTTGGGCTGGGCGAGGGAGGAGGGATGACCCCAAGCCGGGAGGAGCTTTGGGAACGCCTTAAGGAGCCCCTGGACCTCCTGATCCTGGGGGGTGGGGCCACGGGGGCGGGGGTGTTGTGGGAGGCCACCCTAAGGGGCCTGAGGGCGGCCTTGGTGGAGGCGGGGGACTTCGGGGCGGGGACCAGCAGCCGCTCCACCAAGCTCCTCCACGGGGGGGTGCGCTACCTGGAGCTGGCGGTGCGGCACCGGGACCCCAGGCAGCTTCGCCTGGTGCGGGACGCCCTCCGGGAGAGGAGGGTGGTGATGGAGCTCGCCCCCCACCTGGCCAGGCCCTTAACCCTCCTCACCCCCCTCTTCCGCCCCCTGGAGATCCCCTACTACGGGTTCGGCCTCAAGCTCTACGACCTGTTGGCGGGAAGGAGGCGGCTGGCCCCAAGCCGCTACGCTCCTCCCAGGGAGGTGCAGGCCCTCTTCCCCGGCCTTCCCCCCACCCTGGGGGGCATCCTCTACCAGGACGGGCAGTTCGCCGACTACCGCCTGAACCTGGCCCTCATCCTCTCCGCTCTCGCGCGGGGGGCGGTGGCCCTGAACCACGCCGAGGCCACGGGCTTCCTCCTGAAGGGAGGAAGGGTAAGGGGGGCGGTGGTCCGGGACCGCCTGAGGGGCCGGGAGGTGGAGGTCCAGGCCCGGGCGGTGGTGAACGCCGCCGGCCCCCAGGCGGACCGGGTGCGCCACCTTTTGGATCCCCATCTTCCCCCCCTCCTCACCCCCTCCAGCGGGACCCACCTGGTCCTGGACTACCCCCTGCGGGTGGGCCTCCTCCTGCCCAGGACCCGGGACGGCCGGGTCCTCTTCCTCCTGCCCTGGCAAGGTCGGGCCCTTCTGGGCACCACCGACCTCCCCGCCGAGGCCACCGCCTGCCCCCTGCCCCGGGAGGAGGAGGTGGCCTACCTCCTGGAGGAGATCCGGCCCTACCTGGGAGACCTCTCGGATAGGGTCCTGGCCGCCTGGGCGGGCCTCAGGCCCCTGGTGGGGAAGGGGGAGACCCGGCTTTTGGTGCGGGACCACCTCATCGTGGAGGAACAGGGCCTCTACACCCTCACCGGGGGCAAGTGGACCACCTTCCGCCTCATGGCCCTGGACCTCCTGGAGCGCCTGGCCCGGGACCTCTCCCTTTCCCTCCCTCCTTCCCCAAGCCACCGTACCCCCCTCCTGGGGGCGGGGCCCAGGCCTCCCCTGCCCCTGCCGGAGGGGGTGGCCGAACACCTCTACGCCCACTACGGCACCCTGGCCCCTGAGGTGGCGGCCTTGGGGGATAGGCCCCTTCTCCCCGGGCTTCCCTACCTGGAGGGGGAGGTGGTGTGGGCGGTGAGGGAGGAGCTTGCCCAAAAGCCCCTGGACGTGCTGGCCCGCAGGCTGGGCCTGGCCCTTCTGGACCGGAAGCGGGCGGAGGAGGCCCTGCCCCGGGTGGGGGACCTCATGGCCCCCCTCCTGGGCTGGGATGATCCCACAAAGCAGGCCCTCCTCTCGGAGGCCGAAAAGGCTCTTCCCGCCCTTTGCTAGGCGCTTTCCTCCGAGGCCCTTTGCACCGCCTGGGTTTCCTTAAGGATGGCCCGCACCCGCTCCCCGGGGATGGTTTCCTCCCTAAGGAGTTCCTCGGCGATCTTGTGCATGGCGGGGGCGTGCTCCATGAGGACCTGGCGGGCCTTGGCGTAGGCTTCGTCCAGGATCTTGCGGATGTCCTGGTCGATGAGGCGGGCGGTTTCCTCGGAGTGGTCCTTCTTCTTGGCGATCTCCTCACCCAGGAAGATGGGGCCGGAGTCCGAACCCCAGGCGATGTTCTTGAAGTGTTCCCCCATACCCCAGTCCAGAACCATGCGTTTGGCGATCTGGGTGGCCCGTTTGAAGTCGTCCTGGGCCCCGGTGGTCACGGTGCCGGTGAAGAGCTCCTCCGCCACCCGGCCCGCCATGAGGACGGCGAGCTCGTCCATGAGGTGGTCCTTGGAAACCAAAACCCTTTCCTCGGGTTTGCTCCAGCGGGCACCCAAGGCCATGCCCCTGGGGACGATGGAAACCTTCTCGGTTTTGTCGGCGTGGGGCAGAACCTCGCCCACCACCGCATGCCCGGCCTCATGGTAGGCCACGGCCCTCTTCTCTTCCTCGGAAAGCTTAAGGGCAGGCCGCTCGAGGCCCAGGACGATCTTGTCCAGGGCCTTCAGGAAGTGCTCCTTGCGGATTTTCTTGGCTCCCTCCCGGGCCGCCAGTAGAGCTGCCTCGTTCACCAAGTTCTTGAGGTCGGCCCCGGAAAAGCCCGGGGTGAGGTGGGCCAACTCCAGGGCGTCCACCTCCTCGGCGATGGGTTTACCCCGCATGTGCACCAAGAGGATATCCCGGCGCTCCTCCAGGGTGGGAAGGCCCACCACCACCTGGCGGTCAAAGCGCCCGGGGCGTAGCAGGGCGGGGTCTAGGATGTCCGGGCGGTTGGTGGCGGCCAGGACGATCACCGAGGTGTCCTTTTCGAAGCCGTCCATCTCGGAAAGGATCTGGTTCAGGGTCTGCTCCCGCTCGTCATGGCCGCCCCCGATGCCTGCCCCCCGTTTCCGGCCGATGGAGTCTAGCTCGTCGATGAAGATGATGCTGGGAGCGTTCCTTCGGGCGTCTTCAAAGAGGCTTCGTACCCGGCTTGCCCCCACGCCCACGAACATCTCCATGAATTCGCTGGCGGAGACGGAGAAGAAGGGTACGCCCGCTTCTCCCGCCACCGCCCGGGCCAGAAGGGTCTTGCCGGTTCCGGGAGGGCCCACCAGGAGAACTCCTTTGGGGATTTCCGCGCCCAGCTCCAGGTACTTCTTGGGGTTCTTGAGGAAGTCCACCACCTCCATGAGTTCCCGCTTGGCTTCCTCGTGGCCGGCCACGTCCTTGAAGGTGGTGTTGACCTGCTTTTCCTTCCCGTAAAGCTTGGCCCGGCTCTGCCCGAACTGCATCACCTGCCCGGCCCCGCCCTGGGCCCGCATGAAGAAGAACCAGAAGAAGACGATGAGGAGGAGGGTGGGTCCCAGGTAGAGGAGGAACTGGGGCCACAGGGAGGGAGGTTTGGTGACGATCCTCACCCCGTTTTCCTCCAGGAAGCGGAGAAGCTCGGGGTCGGCCACCTGGGCCGGGGGCAAGGGCACGGCGAAGCGCCTGGCCACCTGGCTTCCTCCCTGGGGGGTGGGGAAGCGCTCGGGTTCCTTCAAGGTGCCCAGGATGCGGGTTTCCTCCAGGGCCACCTCCGCCACTTTGCCCTGGCGCACCAGGGTGCGGAACTCCGTGTAGGGAAGGGTGGGGGCCGGAGGGCCTATGAAGGCGGTATAGGCCAGATAGCCTAGAAGGAGCAAAAAGACTAGGGTGAAGGGGTTGATCCGCTGCGGCAAGGTCTACCTCCCTGGTCCTATGGTAGCGCCTTTGCGGTGAGAGGACTGAGGGGTGTGGTATCCTCTAGCCGCGATGAGGGGGGTCCTCGAGGCCCTGCACCAAGGGGATTATGATACCGCCATTGAGCGCCTGACCCGGAAGGCCTTGTTCGGCTCCAGGGGGGAGGCTCGGGAGGCCCTTTTGCTCCTGGCGGAGGTGCACAGCCTCTACGGGGAGGAGGGGCTGGAGAAGGCCCACCGGGCTTTGGAAGAGGCCTATGAGCTTGGGGGGTTGGAGTACGACCCCCTGTACCGGGCCCTGCTGGGGGAGCTTTTGGCCCTCGAGGGCCGGGGGGAAAGGGAGGTGCTGGCCCTGTTCCTTCCCACGGAGGACCCCCGGGCCCGCTACCATCAGGCCCAGGCCCTTTTCTACCTGGGCCGGTTTGAGGAGGTTCTGAGGACACTTAAGGAGGGGCTTCCCGCCTTTTTGGCCTGGCGGGCGGAGGGGCTTAAGGGAAGGGCCTTGGAAAGGCTCGGCCGCTACCGGGAGGCCGCTTTGGCCTACGAGAGAGGGGCGGAGCTGGCCTTGGGGCTGGAGCGCTACTGGCTCCTCTTGGATGCCGCCGCCATGTGGCTGGAGGTGGGGGAGGGGGAAAGAGCCCTTTTGGCCCTCGAGGAGGCCTTGGGAGCCGTGGGAGAGGAACCCGTGGAGGATGCCGCTACCCGCCACTACCTCTTGGCCCGGGCCCATCTCCTTCTGGATAACCCCAACCGGGCCCTGGAGGAGGTGCAGAGGGCTTTGGCCTTGGAGGAGGAAGGCGGCCACAAGGCCTATGGCACCCCCCTTCTGCAGGGGCAGATCCTGCTCCGCCTGGGCCGCTACGCCGAGGGCATGGCTGCCTTCCAGGAAGCCTTGGCCAGGGCTGAGGGTCCGGAGAAGGGATACGTTCTCCACGAGATGGCGGTGGCGGCCTTGGACCAGGGGGCCTACCTGGAGGCGGAGGAGTACCTGGAGGCTCTTTTGCGGGAAGAGGGCTACCCCTACCGGGCTCAGGCCTTGGCGGACCTGGCCGAGGCTTTGTACCGCCAGGGGCGGTACCAGGAGGCGGAGGAAATGGCCCATAGAGCCATGCGCCAGGGAGCGGAGGCGGCAGGGGAGCTCATCCTGGGCCATATCGCCTACGACCTGATGCACCTGGAAGAAGCCTTGGCCCACTACCGCCGGGCAGCAGAGCTTGCGGAGGAGGGAAGCCGGGAGTGGGTGGGAGCCCAGGAGATGGTGGTGGACACTCTGGTCCAGCTGGGTTACCGCTCTCCCGAGGAGATCCTGGCCCGTGCGGAGGCGGTTCTGCCCCACATCCACCCCGCCGACGAGTGGCACCAGGCCCTGATTGCCTACCGGGAGCGGGCGGAGGCCATCCTTCGGGAGGGTAGACGGCCCAACTAGGTCCCGCCCCGCCTTAAGGGGGCCAGGGCCTTCAGCACCTCCTGAGCCTTTAAGGGCTTGGGGAGATGCAAAACCCTGAGGGGACGGAAGAGAAGCCCCGGGGGGGTTTCGCTCACCAGGTATAGGGAGGCCAGCTTGCCCTCGGGATGGGCCCGGAGTTTTCGGGCTATTTCTAAGGTCCTTTCCCCCTGGAGGATGATGGCCTTGGGCCTTTCCTTGAGAAGGCGCAGGGCCATCTCCAGGTTCAAGGGAAGCTGCACCCGGTAGCGGTGGGCCTCCAGGAGGTAGAGGAGAAGCCGCCTTACCACCTCGCTTTCCGCCAGCACCAGGACCAGGGGATCGTCCGCAAGCAGGGTGGAAGGGCGGATCAGCCCCCGGCTTTTCAGCTCAAAGAGGATGTGGTAGACCTCTTCCTCCGGAAGGCCGGATAGCAGGGCCACGCTTCTTGCCCGGCGCACCCCGTCCAAGAGTTCCAACACCGTCCAGGCCTCGGGGGTGAGGGGGTGGCGGGTGGGGTCCTCCACCAGGTGGAAGACCTCGTCGGGGTCCACCTGGCCCTGGCGCCACTCGTCCAGGCGCCGGGCTGCTTCCAGAAGGGTGGCCTTGGTTTCCAGGGTCTCCGGCAAGGCCACCTGGCTTCCCTCCTCGAGGGGCTCGGCCAGGATCTCCCCTTCCTTCTCCCCTAGCAGGGTGGCCAGGGCCTCCAGGACCTGGGCCTCGAGGGCCTCCCTTAGCTCCTCTTCCCCGATGAGGCCCAGCTCCAGGGCCAAGGCCCCCAAGGGGGTGCCAGGGTTTTCCCGCCCCTGGCGCTCCACTAATTCCTGAACTTCCTCCAGGGAAAGGTGGCCAAGGCGCACCAGGTACTCCCCCAGGTGGGGTCCCGGCTCGGTGCGGGCGTAGAGGATGCGCCCGTGGAGGAGGTGGATCCTGCCGTAAAGGCGCCCCCGGAAGGTCACCACGGCGCTTTTGCGGTGGTCGGCCAGGGCTTTCAGGAGTTCCGCCAGGTCCAGTTCTTCCAGGGTGGCCCGTACCATGGCCTAGAGAAGGGGTTCCACGGGGGGGGGATAGCCCAGGTGGCGGTAGGCCCGTTCCGTGGCCACCCGGCCCCGGGGGGTGCGCTTCAGGAGCCCCTGCTGGATGAGGTAAGGTTCGTGTACTTCTTCCAGGGTACCCGGATCCTCGGAGACGGCGGTGGCCAGGGTCTGCAGGCCCACCGGGCCGCCTCCGAAGCGCAGGATCAGGGTTTCCAGGATCTCCCGGTCCCGTTTCTCCAGGCCCAGCTCGTCCAAACCCAAGGCGTTTAGGGCTTCCAGGGTCCTTTCCTGGGTGATGGTTTCCTCCCCCGCCACCTGGGCGAAGTCCCGCACCCTGCGGAAGAGCCTTTTGGCCACGCGCATGGTGCCCCGGCTTCTTTTGGCGATCTCCAGGGCGGCCTCCTCGGTGATGGCCACCCCTAAAAGCCTCGCGTCCCGCCTGACCCCTTCGGCCAGCTCCTCCACGGAGTAGTACTCCAGGTGTTCCACGATGCCGAAGCGGCTCCGCAAGGGGGCGGTGATGAGGCCCGGGCGGGTGGTGGCCCCGATCAGGGTGAAGCGGGGAAGCTCCAGGCGGATGGTGCGGGCCGCGGGCCCCTGGCCGATGACGATGTCCATCTTGAAGTCCTCCATGGCCGGGTAGAGGTGCTCCTCCGCCTGGCGGCTTAGCCGGTGGATCTCGTCGATGAAGAGGATGTCCCCTTCCTCTAGGGAGTTGGCCAGGATGGCGGCCAGATCGCCGGGTTTCTCTATGGCGGGCCCCGAGGTGACGCGCAGGTTCACCCCAAGCTCGTAGGCGATCACGTGGGCCAGGGTGGTCTTGCCCAGGCCAGGGGGCCCGAAGAGGAGGAGGTGCTCTAAGGGCTCCCCCCGGGCCTTGGCCGCCTCGAGGTACACCCTCAGCTTCTTCTTCAACCTCTCCTGGCCGATGTACTCGTCCAGGGTCCTGGGCCTTAGGGCGAGGTCCGGGTGCACTTCCACGCCCTTTCATGATAGCCTTTTCCCGTGCGCCGGACGGTTAAGGAGTTCCGTCACGCCAAGGGCCAGAGGCTCGTGTACCTCACCGCCTACGACTACCCCACGGCCCGCCTAGCTGAGCGGGCTGGGGTGGACGCCATCCTGGTGGGGGATTCCCTGGGCATGGTGGTGCTGGGCTATTCCTCCACGGTTCCCGTGAGCCTGGAGGAGATGCTCCACCACACCAAGGCGGCCCGGCGGGGGGCCCCGGACACCTTCTTGGTGGCGGACCTGCCCTATCTTTCCTATGCCACCCTGGATCGGGCCCTTTTCGCCGCGGAACGGCTTCTGAAGGAAGGTGGGGCGGATGCGGTGAAGCTGGAGGGTGGGGAGGAGGTGGCGGAGATCATCTTCGGGCTCAGCCGGGCGGGGGTGTCGGTCCTGGGCCACGTGGGCCTCACCCCCCAGACGGCGAGCCAGCTTGGGGGCTACAGGCTGCAGGGGAGGCGCCCCGAGGAGGCCGAGCGCATCCTAAAAGGGGCCATGGCCCTCGAGGAGGCGGGGGCTTACGGGGTGGTGCTGGAGATGGTGCCCAAGGACCTGGCCAAGGAGATTACGGAGAGGCTATCCATCCACACCGTGGGCATCGGAGCCGGCTCCCACACGGACGCCCAGATTCTGGTCTTCCACGACGTGGTGGGGCTTTACGGGGAGTTCAAGCCCCGGTTCGTGAAGCGGTATCTGGAGGGGGAAAGGCTCTTCCTCGAGGCCCTATCCCAGTACGTGCAGGAGGTGCGGGAGGGCGTGTTCCCCTCTGACGAGCACAGCTTCTAGGGGTAGGGTTTCCTCCCGCCCGGGCTTTTTATTTGCCCCAAGCGTTTGGAGATGGTCTATACTTTTGCAGGAGGGCGCTTTGGGTATGGAAGGGCCTATGCCCTCGCACCCCGGATCTTTGATCCGCAGGATCCTCCTTGCCCTACGCCAGGTGTTCCAGGCGGCCCCGCGGGAGGCGGCCTTGCTTTTGGGCCTTCTCGCCCTGGGCGGGCTCCTTCCGGTTGCGGTGCTGGGTCTCACCCGCACTCTGGTGGACGGCCTGGCGCGGGAACTGGGAAGGGGATCCCTTACCGTGGATCTGTTCTGGCCCCTGGCAGGGCTTGCCCTGGCCTTTGCCCTGGATTTTCTGCTGGTGCCCTGGGTGGCCTTTCTGCAGGGGGCGGTCAACGAAAAGCTCACGGCCAGGGTGCACCTCTTGCTGATGGAAAAGGCTGCGGGCCTTCCCGACCTGACGCCCTTTGAGAACCCCAGCTTCCACGACGAGCTTCAGGTGCTGCGGGACCAGGCACCGTACCAGCCCCTAAACCTGCTGGTTTTTCTCGGCAACGCCTTCCGCCAGGGGATCACGGTGGCGGGGGTATTGGGGTTGCTCTTCAGCCTGGCCCCGGTATTCCCCCTGCTGTTGCTTGCGGGTAGCCTACCCCAGGCCCTCCTCACCTTTCGGTTGCAAAAGGGGGTGTGGGAAGCTCTTCTCTTTGGGGCGCCCGAGGCCCGGCGGATGCGCTACTTCGCCGAGGCCCTTCTGAGCCCGGAAGGAGCCAAGGAGGTCCGGCTTTATGGCCTGTTGCCCTTCTTCCGGGGGCGGTATCTGGAGGCCTTTTGGCGGTTGCACCGGGCCTTGTGGCGGGCCCGGGGACGGCAGGCCCTGGGGGCCAGCGGTTTGGTGCTGGGAAGCACCCTGGCCACCGCCCTGGCCCTGTACTTGGGGTTGCGGCAGGCTCTATTGGGGGCTTCAGGGCTCGGCAGCCTGGTGCTCCTCCTGCAGTCGGTGGGGACCTTGCAGCAGAACCTCTACGGCCTGATCCAGGATGGGGGGATGCTGTACGAAAGCCTCCTCTACTTTGAGCGGCTTGAGGCCTTCCTGGCCTTACCTCCCGCCTTGGCTCAGACTGCTTCCAAGGCGGTGCAAGGTTTCGAGGAGATTCGCTTTGAAAACGTGGGCTTCGTCTACCCCGGGGGCCGGCGGGCCCTCGAGGGCGTCTCCTTCACCATCCGGCGGGGGGAGCGGCTGGCCCTGGTGGGGGAAAACGGTGCGGGCAAGACCACCTTGGTCAAGCTCCTTCTCCGCTTCTATGACCCCACGGAGGGCCGCATCCTGGTGGACGGGGTGGACCTCAGGGAGCTGGACCTTGACGCCTGGCGCCGCCTGGTTTCCGCGGTCTTCCAGGACTATGGCCGCTATGCCCTTACCCTGCGGGAGAACATCGCCTTAGGGGACTTGGAGGCCCTTTCCGACGAGGGACGCCTGTGGGAGGCGGCCAAGGCGGGAGGGGCCTTGGAACTCCTGGAGCGGCTCGGGTTGGAGGCCCTGCTCTCCAAGGCCTTCGGGGGCACGGAGCTCTCCTTAGGCGAGTGGCAGCGCGTGGCCCTCTCCCGTGCTTTTTTTCGTGGGGGCGAACTTCTCGTGCTGGATGAGCCCACGGCCTCCCTGGACCCCAAGGAGGAGGCCCATCTCTACCGGCGGTTTGCCGAGCTTTCCCGCGGCAGGACCGTCCTCCTCATCACCCACCGCCTGGGCTCCGTGCAGATGGCGGACCGGATCCTGGTCCTGCAAAAGGGGCGCCTGGTGGAGGAAGGAACCCACGAGGAGCTCCTGGGGCGGGCTGGGGTCTATGCGGAGCTCTGGCGCTTGCAGGCCGGGCTCTACCGGTCCGATGGGGATGCCTTGGGTTCTGGGGTAGGGGCTTAAAGGACGGGCTGCCCCCAAAACAAAGCCAGGCCACCGGTGCCGTCGGCGGGCTGGAAAGCCTGTGGGAGCGTTCTTCAGGGGGGATTCTTCCAGGCGTTTCCTGGTGGGCTTGACGGGCTCGTTGAAAATGGATTACCGTTATTGTGTGTTGGCCCTCGAGGTCCAGGACCTGTCCGTGCGCTTTGGGGAGTTCAGGGCCCTGGAGGGCGTCAGCCTGAAGGTGCCAGAGGGAGCCTTCGTGGCCATCGTGGGCCCCAACGGGGCGGGGAAGAGCACCCTCTTGAAGGCCATCCTGGGCCTTGTTCCCTTCCGGGGCGAGGTCCGGGTTTTGGGGCGTTCCTTGAGGGAAACCGATCCCCTGTGGTTCGGCTACGTACCCCAGATCAAGACCTTTGACCGCTCCTTCCCGGCGCTTTCCCTGGAACTGGTGGCCACGGGTCTTAGGCGGCGCTGGCCCTTCCGCCTGTCCCCCTGGGAAAGGGAGGAAGCCCTTTCCGCCTTAAGGCGGGTGGGAGCGGAGGCACTGGCCTTCCGCCCCTTGGGCCGGCTTTCCGGGGGGCAACTCCAACGGGTCTACCTGGCCCGGGCCCTCATCCGCCGGCCGAGGATCCTCCTTTTGGATGAGCCCGCCACCGGGGTAGACCGGGTGGGGGAGGTGGACCTCTACCGGTACCTGGAGGCCTACCAGGAGGAATCGGGGGCCACGGTGCTCATGATCACCCACGACTGGGAGGCCGCCCACCATGCCAGCCACGTCCTGGTGATGAACCGCAGGGTGGTGGGGTTTGGTCCGCCGGAGCGGGCCCTCACCGAGGAGTGCCTGCGCCAGGCCTTTGGGCACCTGGGCCACGCCCACGGGCTGTACCTAGGGGGTGGGCATGCTTGACGCCTTGGGTTATCCCTTTTTCCAGAGGGCCCTACTCGCAGGGCTTTTGGTGAGCCTTCTTTCCGGATTGCTCTCCCCCTTCGTGGTGCAAAGGCGGCTTTCCTTCCTGGGGGATGGGCTTGCCCACGCCGCTTTTGCCGGGGTGGCCTTGGGGCTTTTCCTAAGGGGGGAGCCCCTTTGGTTTGCCCTGCCCTTCACCTTTCTGGTGGCCATGGCCATCACCCTGGTGAAGGAGAAGACCGAGCTTTCCGAGGACACCGCCATCGGGGTCTTCTTCGCCCTCTCCGTGGCCCTGGGGGCGGTCTTCCTCTCCAAGGCCCGGGGGTACGTGGGGGACGCCATGGGCTACCTCTTCGGCTCCCTTCTGGCGGTGGGGCCTGCGGACCTTTGGGCCATGGCCCTCCTCCTCTTCCTGGCCCCTTTCCTCCTTCCCCTGTGGGGGCCCTTGGCCTACGCCACCTTTGACCGGGAACTGGCCCTTTCCGACCGGGTGCCGGTGGTTTTCCACGACTACCTCCTTTCCGGCTTCCTTGCCGTGAGCCTGGTGCTGGCGGTGAAGGTGGTGGGGATTATTCTGGTGGCGGCCTTTTTGGTAATCCCCGGGGCGGCGGCCAGGCTCTTGAGCCGCACCTTTGCCGGGCTCACCCTTCTTTCCCTCCTCCTGGCCTCCTTTTCCACGGTGCTTGGCCTTTTCCTCTCCTTCCTCCTGGACTGGCCCAGCGGGGCCAGCATCGTGCTTCTGCAGGCGGCTTTGTTTGGCCTGGCCTTCGTGAAAACCGTATTTTCCGTGAGGAAATAAAGCCTTTGCGCTATACTGGGGGCATGTGGGTGTCTACGAAGGCCCAGTACGGCCTCAGGGCTCTGGTGGAGATTGGCCTCAAGGCCCCGGAGGCGGTGCCCCTTAAGGAGGTGGCGGAGGCCCAGGGCATCAGCCAGCACTACCTGGAGCAGATCGCGGCCCAGCTTAGGCGCTCCGGGTTCATCCGCTCCGTGCGGGGGGCCAAGGGGGGCTACCGTCTGGCCCGTCCCCCCGAGAGGGTGACGGCCCTCGAGGTGGTGGAGGCCCTCGAGGGCAGCCTGGCCCCGGTTTCCTGCATCGAAGACCCGGAGTCCTGCGCCAAGGTGGGGCAGTGCTCCACTGAGCTCCTCTGGAAGCGGGTGGATCTGGCCATGCGCCAGGTCCTGGGGAGCACCACCTTGAAGGACCTCATCGAGGAGCGGAAGCTCATCGAGGCCAAGCGCTTGATCCAGCTTCAGCCCGCAGGCTAGGCATGGGGTCTTAGGGAGGGCTGCCAGGGCTTGCCCCTGGCAAAGGGAATGGAGGGCAAGGAGGGAACCTTGGCTTTGGTCTATCTGGACTACGCGGCCACCACGCCCCTGGACCCCGAGGTCCAGCAGGCCATGCGCGAGGTGGAGGGAATCTTCGGCAACCCAAGCAGCATCCACCGCTTTGGCCAGGAAGCCAGAAGGGTGCTGGAGGGAGCCCGGGAGCGGATCGCAAGCCTCCTGGGGGTGCGCCCCAGGGAGGTGGTCTTTACCAGCTCGGGTTCCGAGGCGGATGCCCTGGCCCTTTTGGGGGTGGCCTTGGCCAAGGGGAAGGGGCATGTGGTGAGCACGGAGGTGGAGCACTCCGCGGTCCTGGGGGCCTTGCGGCTCCTTGAGCGCCTGGGCTTTGCCGTGACCCGGCTCAGGCCCGACCGCTTGGGCCTGGTTTACCCGGAGCAGGTGGAGGAGGCCCTGAGGCCCGACACCATCCTGGTGAGCGTCATGGCCGCCAACAACGAGCTCGGCACCCTCTACCCCATCCGGGAAATGGCCGAGATCGCTCACGCCCACGGGGCCCTTTTCCACACCGATGCCGTGCAGGCCGTGGGCCAGGTGCCTTTCCGGGTGGATGAGGTGGGGGCGGACCTGGTTTCCCTAAGCGCCCACAAGTTCTATGGGCCGAAGGGGATTGGAGCCCTTTTGGTGCGCCAGGGGGTGGACCTCTTCCCCCTGGTGCCGGGCAAGCAGGAGGGGGGAAGACGGGGGGGCACGCAAAGCCCAGTCCTGGCCCATGGGATGGCGGTGGCCCTGGAGAAGGCCTTAAGGCTCTTGCCGGAGGAGTCCTCCCGGCTTCTCGCCTTGAGGCGGCGCCTCGAGGCGGGCTTGCTTTCCGTGGAAGGGGTGGAGCTCAACGGTCATCCCGAGCGCCGCCTTCCCAAGCTGGTCAACGTGACGGTGAAGGGCGCGGATGGGGAGGCCTTGCTTCTCGCCATGGACCTCATGGGGGTGGCGGTTTCCTCGGGCTCGGCCTGTTCGGCGGGAAGCCTCGAGCCCTCCCATGTCCTTCTGGCCATCGGACGCTCCCCAAGGGAAGCCCGGGCCTCCTTGCGCTTCTCCCTGGGACGCTACACCACGGAGGCCGAGGTGGACCGGGCGGTGGAGGTCTTCAGGGAGGCGGTGGCCCGGGCGCGGGCCTAAGGCTGCCTTCTCGCAAACTCCTCGCGGAGTTCCCGCCTGAGGATCTTCCCCACGCTGCTTTTGGGCAGGGTGTCCCGGAACTCGATGATGCGGGGAACCTTATAGGCGGCGAGGTTTTGCCGGCAGAAGGTTTCGATGTCCTTTTCCGTGACCTTGCCCCTGTAGGCTTCCTTGAGGACGATGAAGGCGGCCACGGTTTCCCCGCGGTAGGGGTCGGGTACGCCCACCACGGCGGCTTCCTGGACGGCTTCGTGCTGGTAGAGGACCTCTTCCACCTCGCGGGGGTAGATGTTGTAGCCGCCGGCGATGATCATGTCCTTTTTGCGGTCGACGATGTAGAAGTAGCCGTCCTGGTCCATTCGGGCCATGTCCCCGGTGAAGAGCCAGCCGTCCCTGAGGGCCTTTTGGGTTTCCTCGGGGCGGTTCCAGTAGCCCTTCATGATGTTGGGGCCTTTGACGACGAGTTCGCCCACCTCCCCGATGGGGACTTCCTTGCCCTCCTCGTCCACCACCTTGGCCTCCACGCTGGGCAGGGGCATGCCGATGGAGCCCTTCTTAACCTCCCCCTGGACAGGGTTGGAGTGGGTCACGGGGCTTGCTTCGGAGAGGCCGTAGCCCTCGATGAGCCGGGCCCCGGTGATCTCCTCAAAGCGCTTGGCCACCTCCACCGGCAGGGGAGCGGCTCCGGAGAGGCAAATGCGGATGCTTTTTACGTTTCGTTTCTCGATTCCCGGGAAGTGGTTGAAGGCCACGTAGAGGGTGGGCACCCCGGGGAAGTGGGTGACCTGGTGCTTTTCAATGGCCTCCACGATGGCGTGGATCTCCGGCCTGGGCAGGAGGACGATCTTGTAACCGGAGTAGATGCCGTAGTTCATGGCCACGGTCATGCCGTAGACGTGGAAAAAGGGCAGGGCTCCCAGCATCACTCCTTTGCCCAGGAGTTCCTTGGAGGTGGAATCCCAGGCGTCGATCTGCAGGACGTTGGCCACCAGGTTCCGGTGGGTGAGCATGGCGCCCTTGGAGATGCCCGTGGTGCCCCCTGTGTACTGCAAAAGGGCCAGGTCCTCGGGATCAGCGGGATGGGGGGTGGCGGGGGGATGCTTCAGGAGGTCCAAGAAGGCGTGGAACCCCTCCCGTTTGGGAAAGCCCAGGGGGAGCTTGTCCCGCTTTGCCTTTAGGGGGTAAAGGAGGTTCTTGGGGAAAGGGAGGAAGTCCTTGATGCCGGTGACCACGGTGCGCTTCACCGGGGTTTCCCCCTCCACCTCCAGGAAGCGGGGCAGAAGGTGATCCAGGATGACCAGGGTTTCCGCCCCTGAATCCTTGAGCTGGTGCCTTAGCTCCCTTGGGGTGTAGAGGGGATTTACGTTAACTCCCACGCCCCCCGCCAAAAGGGTTCCGTAGAAGGCGATGACGAACTGGGGGGTGTTGGGAAGCATGATGGCCACCCGGTCGCCGGGCTTCACCCCTAGGGCTTTAAGCCCCTCGGCGAAGCGTCGGGATTTCTCCCATAGCTCCGCATAGGTAAGGGTTTTTCCCAGGAACTCTAAGGCGATGTGGTGCGAGTAACGCTGGGCAGCGTCTTCCAGGAATTGCCACAGGGGGATGGGGGGTACCTCCACCTCGTGCGGCACACCGGGGTCATAGTGGGCGAGCCAGGGCTTGGCGCTGACTTGGTCCATACCTTACCTCCTTCGCCCCGAGCTTACCAAAAACTTTATACCGCGTTCAAGACCATGGGCCGGTGTAGCATGGATAAGGAGGTTTCCTATGCGCTTCCGCGACCGCAGGCACGCTGGGGCTCTTCTGGTGGAAGCCCTGAAGCCCTTGGGTCTAGAACGCCCTGTGGTTTTGGGCATCCCTCGGGGCGGGGTGGTGGTGGCGGATGAGGTGGCGAAAGGCCTGAGGGGGGAGCTGGATGTGGTCCTGGTGCGCAAGGTGGGGGCTCCGGGAAATCCGGAGTTCGCCCTGGGGGCGGTGGGGGAAAAGGGGGGCATGGTCTTGAAGCCCTATGCCCTCCAGTACGCCGACCAAAGCTACCTGGAGCGGGAAGCGGCCCGCCAGAAGGACGTGATCCGCAAGCGGGCCGAGCGCTACCGTAAGGTGAGGCCAAAGGTGCCCCTTGCGGGCCGGGATGTGGTGCTGGTGGACGACGGCATCGCCACCGGTTCCACCATGGAGGCGGCCTTGGCCGTGGTCCTCTCGGAAAAACCCCGGCGGGTGGTGGTGGCGGTGCCTGTGGCCAGCCCGGATGCGGTGGAGAGGCTGAAGGATCAAGCCGAGGTGGTGGCGCTCTCCGCCCCACCGGACTTCGCCGCCGTGGGGGCCTACTTCATGGATTTCGGCGAGGTCACCGATGAGGAAGTGGAGGGCCTTTTGCTACAATGGTCGGCATGAAGCCCGTGGTCAAGCAGGGGGCCAGCGTGGAGGCCCGTCCCGTGGAGCGGGGGGAGAAGGCCTTTATCCAGGTGCTCATCGGCCCTGAGGATGGAGCCCCCCACTTCATCACCCGCAAGTTCACCATCCTACCGGGGGGAAGGATTCCCAAGCACAAGCACCCCAGCATTGAGCACGAGCAATACGTGCTCTCTGGGCGCATGAAGATCTACCTGGGCGACGAGGTGAGGGAGGTGGCGGCTGGGCAGGCGGTCTATATTCCCCCGGACACGCCCCATGCCTATGTGAACGAGGGGGATGAGCCGGTGGAGTTCCTCTGCGTCATCCCCAAGACCAACGCCTACGCCACCGAGTGGCTGGAGGACTAGGGTTCCTGGGGTCCCCGCCGGGGCTAAGCACCCCAGCGGGGTTAGCGGGTTTTTTAGGCGCGGACCTCCTGCCGCTGGAAGGCCACGTAGGCCAGGGTGAAGAGGAGGATCACCGAGGCCATGAGCCCGGTGAGCTGGGGCCAGATCAGGAGGAGGCTTTGGGAGAGGGGAAGGGGGGTTCCCAGCACCGCTCCTTCCAGCTGGGTGATGAGGATGGGACCCAAGGAGCGCACTGCCGGATTTAAGACAGCGGTGAGGATCTCCGCGTAGAGGGTGTTGGGGGAGAGGCGGGAGATCCAAAGGGCCAGGCTCGCTTGCCTGAGCTGGCTTTCAGGGTCCATGGGATCGGCCCGGAGAAGGAGGGCGTTTGCGGCCAGGTCGGTGAGGATGGGGAAGAAGACGGCAAAGAAGAGCCAGACCCCGATAGCCGCTAAGGCAGCAGTGGCCGGCTGGCGAAAGAGAACGGAGAAGAGGAGGCCCAAGGCCAGCCAGAAGCCCGCATAGGCCAAGGTGGCCAGGAGGAAGAGGAAGGCCCGGGCCATTTCCTCACCCCCAGGAGGCACTCCCAGGGTGAAGAGGCCAAGGCCTACCACCAGGAGGAAGAGGGCGGTGAGGAGCACGGCCAGGGTGCCGAGCCCCGCCAGGAATTTGCCGAAGAGGAGGGCGTCCCGGTAGATGGGCTGGGAGAGGATACGGGAAAGCGTTCCCCTGGTGTACTCCCCGTTCACCGCATCGAAGGCTAAGGCGATGGCGGCCAGGGGTACGAAGAAGGAGAGGAAGCCCACGAAGGAGGGCAGGGGGTCCTGGGCGGTGGTGAGGAGTTTCAGGTAAAGGTAAGGGTCTTCCCCCACGGTCTGGCGCAGGGTCTTGGTACCGGTGTACACGGCGGCCAGGGCGGATAGGAGGATCAATCCCTCTAAGATGCGCATCCTCAGGCCCGTGAGGTGGTCGGCCATCTCCTTGAAGAAAACCGCCCAAAGCCCGGTCCAGGGGGAGCCTTCACGCCGCATGGGCCACCTCCTTGAAGTAGTGGGCGTAGACCTCGTCCAGGCTGGGACGGCGGAGGGAGAGGCTCAGAAGCTCGCCGTGTTCCACGGCTATCCGGGCTAGCTCCGGCCGGAGGTCCCTGCTGGAGAGGACCCGGTACCGTCCTCCCTCCACCGCCACCCGGGCCACGCCTTCCAGGCGGCGGAAGGCGTCCTCGAGGCCCGGGCTGGCCTCCACCAGGATCTCGTACCCACCCCCTAAGACCCTTTGCGCCAACTCCTCCACGGTGCCCAAAAGGGCGAGGTGCCCCTTATGGAAAAGCCCCACCCGGTCGCAGACCTCCTGGACCTGGTGCAGGAGGTGGCTGGAGAGGAGGATGGTGATGCCCTCCGCCTTCAGGCCCTTGATGAGCTCCAGAAACTCCCGGGCGGCCTCCGGGTCTAGGCCCAGGGTGGGCTCATCCAGGATGGCCACCTTGGGCCTCTTCAGGAGTACCTCTGCAAGTCCGAGCCGCTGCCGCATTCCCCGGCTGAAGGCGGAGACCCGCCGGTCCCGCACCTCCCACAGGCCCATGCGCTTGAGCACCTCCTCTATGCGGGCCTTGGCCTCAGCCTCGGGAAGGCCCAAAAGGCGGGTGGTGTAGCGCAGGTTCTCCCAGGCGGTGAGCTCCCCGTAAAACCCCACCTGGTCAGGGAGGTATCCCACCTGGGTTTTCACCTTCAAGGGTTCCCGCATGGGATCCAATCCCAGCACCCGGGCCTCGCCCCGGGTGGGCTCGGTGAGGCCCAGGAGCATGAGGATGGTGGTGGTCTTCCCCGAGCCGTTAGGCCCAAGAAGGCCGAAGACCTCCCCTTCCCGCACCTCCAGGTTCAGGTCCTCCACGGCCACCACCCGCCCGTAGCGCTTGGTGAGGCCATGGGTTTCGATGACCGTCATGCTACCTCCGGCCGAAGCGGTTCACGGCGAACCCCAGAACCAGAAGGGCTACGGCCATGATACCCACCCCCACCAGGCCCCAGAGGCTCGAGCGCACCACGGTGGCCCGGTAATCCAGGCTCTCGGAAAGACCATCGGCCCCGGAAAGGCTAAGGGTCACCATGTAGTCCCCCGTCACCGCCTTGGGGGAGGGCTTAATTCGGGCGGTTACCTCTTGCTCCTGGCCGGGGTCCAGGGTGTCCAGCTTATCGGGCTCAAACTTCACCTCCCAGCCTGAGGGCTCAAACGCGCTAAAGGAAAGGTTCTTGGCCGGGGCGCTACCCTCGTTTTTCACCACAAGCTTCACCGCGTTTTCCCGGCCCGCCACCACCTGTCCAGAAAGCCGTTCCTCCTTGGTGGTAAAGCGCACCTCAGGCCGGCCTGTGACCTCGAGGGTCAAGGCCAGTTCCGCTTTGGCTTCCCCGGCTGCTGCCCTCAAGGTGAGGCCATAGGTGTCCGCCTTGGTGTCCTTGGGCAGGGAAACCTCTACGTCCAGGTCCTTGCTTTCCCCGGCCTTGATAGGCAGGCTGGTCACCTGCTGGCTGGAGAAGGCGGGGGTGAAGGTCACCTGCCAGCCCTTGGGGGCCTCGTACTCCAGGGAGACCAGAAGATCGCGGTCGGACTCGTTTTTCAGGGTCACCCGGTAGCGGAAGGAGCTGGTGGGAGGACCCTTGAGGATGGGAAGCTCCGCCTCGAGGCTAAGCCTTTGGGGCAGGCCCTGACCCACCACCAGACCGATGGGAAGGCTGGCGGTACGGCCCAGCCCCTCGGCCCGCACCAGGAAGCGGTAGGTGCCGGGCTTTACCTCCTTAGGAGGCTGGAGGCGGAGGGTAAGGGTAGCCTCGCCGTCCGGGGCCAGGTACACCGCCCGCACCAGGCGACCCCCACCGATGAGGCTTGCCTGCCAGCCTTGCGGGGCCTCGGCCACCCGGACCCGGACCACCCCGGGGGGAAGACCGTAGTTTTTCAGGGTGAGGGTTAGGTTGACGCTTTCCCCGGGTTGCACCCCGATCTCCGGATAGGAGGTGCCTAGGGAAAGACCGCGAAAGCCCTGGGCTAAGGCCACACCGAATCCCAGAAGAACCAGGGTGAGTAGCTTGCGCACCATACCTAAGCCTCCTCCTATAAGCTAGAGAGGGAGGATGAGTCCAAAATGAAAACCCCGGGGCAAGCCCGGGAAAGGGGGAGTGCTTTTCCTAACTTACCCGGGCCTCGAGGTACTCCCGCTCCCCCAGGACGATCTTCCGGGCCAGCTCGGGATCCTTGGGGAACTCCTTGCCCCGGTTGATCATGTAGGTTTCGTAGCGGCCGATCTCAAAGACCGCGGTGAGCTTCTTTAGAACCCGCGCCATGTCAAAGGCCTTGCAGGAGAAGATATCGATGGAAAGGAAGCGCTTTCTGGGGAAGGTGTGGATGGCGATGTGGCTTTCGGCGATGATCACCACCCCGGTCACCCCATCCTCCCCCTCGGGACCGTAGCTGTAGACGAAGGGGGAAAGCACCTTGGTCATTTCCATCTCCTCGGGGAGCTCGTCCAGGACACGGCGCACCAGCTCAGCGTCCCGGAGCTTGTCGGGATTGGCGTCGTAGCCATCCACCATCAGATGCGGTCCGAACCCAAAGAGTTCCACCCTGACCACCTCCTTCCCGTGCCCCCCGGGGTATCCCCCGCGGCACGCCCCCCATTATGCCCCCCCCTCCCCCCCCTGTCAATACCTTGTCTCCTGGCGGGAAAACCCCTTTTTGTCCCCCCTGGGAGTGGTCCTGGGCTGGCTCAGGGGGAGCATAAGGAAGGAAAAGGCTTGTCTTAGGGCCAAAATAGGGGAGAGGGGTATAGGCTGGGCAAGATAAGCCGTGCCCCACACTCCTCGTCTAGGGAAAGGTGGTATGATGGCGGCCGGTAGGGAGGTGCCATGTACAGGGGAAGAGAAGGGCAGTGGGCGTTTTACCTACACCGGATTTCGGGCCTGGGCATCCTGGTCTTCCTCATGCTCCACGTGGCCAATATTTCCAGCGCCATGTGGGGCCCGGAGGTGTCCAACGCCCTCATGAAGTTCTACCACCAGCCGGTTTTCCAGGTCGGGCTTCTCCTTCTCATTGCCGGAGTGCTTTACCACGGCTTCAACGGGCTTAGGATCATTCTTATGGACTTTACTGCCTGGGGGGTCCGCTACCAGCGTCAGCTTTGGTATGGGGTTTGGATCCTCTTCGTGATCTTCTACCTGCCCTTCCTGGTGAAGATCGGAGGGGGCATCTTGGGGGGTAGCCATGGCGATTAAGTCCAAGCGTTATGAGGAAGCCCGCCTCGAGGCCAGCACCAATCTGGAGCTTTACTGGTGGGTCTTCATGCGTATCTCCGGGGTGGTTCTGGTCTTCCTGCTCATCGGCCACATGTGGATGAACGCCGTCATGACTGACCTCAACAGGATTGACTACGACTACGTGGCCAAGAGACTTTCCCAGACCACCTGGAAGGTCTACGATCTTTTGATCCTGGCCTTGGGCTTGTTGCACGGGGCCAATGGGCTTAGGTATGTACTGGACGACTGGATTCGGAACCCGTCCAGGCGTTTTTGGACCAAGGTGGTGCTCTACAGCCTCATCGCCTTTCTTTTCTTCCTGGGAAGCCTCCAGACTTGACCGATATGCGGCCTTGGGGTAAAGAGGGGGCATGACCCTACGCGAGGCCTTGTCCCAAGTCCCCGACCCCAGGGCCCGCAACCGG
>NZ_AUIW01000013.1 GCF_000423905.1 Thermus antranikianii DSM 12462
TCCCGGTATCTGCGCATTTCACCGCTACTCCGGGAATTCCACCACCCTCTCCCACCCTCTAGCTTGAGCGTATCCCACGCTCCCCCACGGTTGAGCCGTGGTCTTTCACATGGGACGCCCCAAGCCGCCTACACGCCCTTTACGCCCAGTAAATCCGGGTAACGCTCGCGCCCTCCGTATTACCGCGGCTGCTGGCACGGAGTTGGCCGGCGCTATTACCTGGGTACCGTCATCCCCCTAACCGGGGCTTTCGTCCCCAGTTCAGGAGTTTACACCCCGAAGGGCTTCCTCCTCCAAGCGGCGTCGCTCCGTCAGGCTTCCGCCCATTGCGGAAGATTCCTAACTGCTGCCTCCCGTAGGAGTGGGGCCCGTGTCTCAGTGCCCCTGTGGCCGGCCGTCCTCTCAGACCGGCTACCCGTCGTCGCCTTGGTGGGCCTTTACCCCACCAACTAGCTGATGGGACGCGGGCCCATCCGGAAGCGGGGCTATCCACCCCTTTAGTCCTACCCCACAGGATAGGACCACATGGCGGATTAGCCTGGGTTTCCCCAGGTTGTCCACCTCTTCCGGGTAGGTCACCCACGCGTTACTCACCCGTCCGCCGCTGGGTAGGCATAAACCTACCCCGCTCGACTTGCATGTCTTAGGCACGCCGCCAGCGTTCACCCTGAGCCAGGATCAAACTCTCCAACAAAAAGAACTCGCCCGAAGGCGTTGTTGGCTTGGTGTTAGCCTCTGCTCCCCCCTTTTCAAGATCCCCCTGCTCGGGCTTTCGCCCGCGCAGCAAAAGCTATGCTATCAAGCCCCCTCCTTCTTGTCAACACCCCCCAGGCGGCGGATCTCCTCGATGAAGCGCTCCACGGAATCAAACTCTCGGTATACGGAGGCAAAGCGGATGTAGGCCACGTGGTCCAGATCCCTTAAGAAGGCCATGGCCTTAAGGCCGATCTCCTCAGAGGTGATCTCCGGGCCCGTCACCTGGTCCTCAAAGGTATAGGCGAAGCGGCGGAGAACCTCCGGATCCACAGGGCGTTTCTCGCAGGCCAAGAGGAGCCCCCTCAGAAGCTTATCGGGGTTGAAGGGTTCCCTTCGGCCATCCCGCTTCACCACCATCAAGGGCTCCAGCTGGGTGCGCTCGTAGGTGGTGAAACGGCGACCGCAGGCCGGGCATTCCCGGCGGCGGCGGATGGCCGCTCCCTCATCCGAGGGGCGGGAGTCCACCACCCGGGTATCGGGATGACCGCAGTAAGGACACTTCATGGCACTTCCCTAAGGAGCTCGTAGATCTCGGGGGATGGGGGAGGCTCGGGAAGCTCCACCTCCAGCACCACCCCGCGCACCCCTTCGGAAATCATGGAACCCAGGCCCAAGGCCGCTCGAACCAAGGCCTGGTCATAAACCTCGGAAACCGGGTCCCGGGAGGGTACCACCCCGTTTACCCGCACCCCGGGGAAGGTCCGGGTAACCCCTTCGATGAGCCCCTCCACCGCCCGGCGCACGGAAAGGGTATGGGGCTCTATACGCACCGCTGGTGGCAACACCAGGGTGACAAACCCACCCCCTGCCAGGTGGCGTAGGCCCTGCTGGAGCACATATAGGCTGGACTTCACATCCTGGCTCATGAGGTCGTACCACTCCCCCTCCAGAAGCTCCACGAAGGGGGTCTTGCTCTCGGCGGTGGTCACATGAACGATGCCGTCCAATAGCCCAAAAAGCTCCTCCACCTTTTCAAAGGTGCTGGTCACATCCAAAACCACGCTCATATCGCCCCGGATGGGGATGGCCGTGGCCCCCAGAGCCTCCACCTCCGAGGCCACGCTGGTGGCCATCTCCACATCGGGGTCTACGGCAATGACCGTGGCCCCATTGCGTCCATAGCCGTGGGCAATGGCCCGGCCGAAGCCCCTGCCGGCCCCGGTTACCATGACGATCCGCCCCTCGAGGCCCAAGATATCCCGTGACATCAGGCCCATTGTACGGGAAAATGAGGACATGGCCCGCATCCGCGTGGAAGAAGGGGACATCACCGAGTTCCGGGGAGATGCCATCGTCAACGCCGCCAACAACTACCTGAAGCTGGGGGCCGGGGTGGCGGGAGCCATCCTCAGGAAAGGAGGCCCCTCCATCCAAGAGGAATGCGACCGGATCGGGAAGATCCGGGTGGGGGAAGCCGCGGTCACGGGGGCGGGGAACCTGGGGGTGCGCTACGTGATCCACGCCGCTGTCCTAGGGGATGAACCCGCCAGCTTGGAAAGCGTGCGCAAGGCCACCCGAAGCGCCCTGGCAAAGGCCGTGGAGCTAGGCCTAAGAACCGTGGCTTTTCCCCTTTTGGGCACCGGGGTGGGAGGGCTTCCCGTGGACCAGGTGGCCCAGGTGATGCTGGAGGAGATCAAGAAGGCCCCAGATACCCTCGAGGTCACCCTCTACGGCTACCGGAAGGAGGACGCCGAGGCCATCCGCCGGGCCCTTTAAAGGTCTTTGCGAAAACAGATCAGGCGCTCCACCTCCTGGTAGCCCAGGCGGCGGTGGGCCTCCTGGCCAAGAAGGTTGCCAGGTTCCGCATCGGAGGCCATCTCTCGGCACCCCCTTGCCCTGGCCCAGTCCTCCGCTGCCTCCACCAGGAGCCGGCCTATTCCCTGCCCTCGCCACGCGGGGGCCACGTACCAGCCCTCGAGGTAGCCCACAGGGCTGGTGGTGCACCCCTCGGCGTAGGGACGCAGGGCAACCTCCACGAAACCCACGAGGGCTCCCGCCTCCTCCGCCACAAAGGCTGCCTGATCTGAGCGGGAAAGAAGGCCCTCCACCTCCTCCCGGTCTGCACCTCCCCCCGGCCAAAGGGACGTGCGCAGGCTCAGGTAAGCGGGGACATCCTCTAGCCCCAAGGGCCGGATGTGGATGCCCCCCCTCACGGGGCTTCCTCCTCCGCGGGCCCCGGATTGCCCTCCCCACCCCCAGGGAAAGGCGCTGGGGCCTTGAGGAAGTAGCCCTGGCCCAGCGCCTGGAGATCGGCGCCTTCCACCCTACCATCCCCGTTCAGGTCCCCTTTGAGCTCCTTCCCTTCCTTGCCCCAGTCCTGGGCCATCTGGAGGAGTTCGGCAAAGGGCCTGCCCCGCTTCAAGGCCTCCCCCAGGGGTTTCCCCTCCTTGTCGTAGAAGACCACCCGGGGAAAAAGCCTGGGGGTAAGGGGTCTTTGCGGGGTAAGGAGGAGGCGGAAGGCCTCCTGGTCCTTTAGGGGTTTGGCGAAGGCCACATCCAGGCGCAAAAGCCCCGCTTCCGGATCGTAATCCAGGAGGTAGACGGGGCTCGCCACCTTCAGGCTGGCAAGATCCGGGCTCAGATCCCTTAAGGGAAGCTCCAGCTGGAAGCCCAAGGCCTCCCGCACCTCCACCCGGCCCAAGAGCAGGAAGGGCCCTTCCACCTGGGCCGGCGGGGCCACCAAGGTAAGCCTGGGCGGGGGTGGGTCGGACACCGTGAGGGTAAGCCGCTGGACCCGGCTGTTCTTGGCCCCGTCCTCCACGGTGAGGGTAAGGGGGAACTGGCCCTTCTCCCTGGGTACCCCGGTGATCCGCCCTCCCTGGAAGGCGAGGCCTTGGGGGAGCCTGCCCTCGAGGCTAAAGGAATAAGGCCGCACCCCGCCTTCGGCGCTGAAGGTGACGGCGTAGGCCTCCCCCAGGTAGGCGGGAGGAAGGCTGGTGCTGGCGAGGCGCAAGGGCTCCATCCCTGCCCCCGTGGGGTCTTGCGTGCCGCAGGCGCTCAGGAGGAGGAACAGGGCCCATAGCCTCTGCACGGCTCCAGTCTAGCGGGTATAGTTGAAGGCATGATTAAGCCGGACTGGTGGATCCGGGAGATGGCCAAAAAGGGAATGATTGAGCCCTTTGAGGAAAGGCTGGTACGGGAAGGGGTGATCAGCTACGGGCTTTCCAGCTTCGGCTACGACCTCCGCGCCGCCCCGGAGTGGAGGATCTTTACCAACGTCTTCTCCACGGTGGTGGATCCCAAGGGCTTTGACCCCAAAAGCTTCGTGGAGTACGAGGGTGAGGAGGTCATCATCCCCCCCAACTCCTTCGCCCTCACCCGGAGCATCGAGTACATCCGCATGCCGGAGAATGTGATCGCCATCGCCCTGGGCAAAAGCACCTACGCCCGTTGCGGCATCGTGGCCAACGTGACCCCTTTAGAACCCGGCTGGGAAGGGCACGTCACCCTGGAGATCTCCAACACCACCCCCCTGCCCGCCAAGGTCTACGCCAACGAGGGCATCGTACAGATCATCTTCCTCGAGGGCCCACGGCCCGAAACCACCTATAAGGACCGCCGGGGCAAGTACCAAGGGCAGAAGGGCATCACCCTGCCCCGGGTGTAGGCTATGAAGGTACGCCCCTTCTCCCTCGCCTTTCTCCCCATGGGCGCCTGCAAGGGTGAGAGCATGCGACCCCTTCCCTACCTTTTGGAAACGCCGGTCCGTTCCCTCGAGATGGAAGCGCCAAGGCGCCTCGCCCCCACGGAGGGCTTGGGCGCCACGGGGGAACGGAACATCCTCAGCGTGGAGATCCTGGTCAAGAAATGATCCCCGAAGGCACCCGCTTTCTGCTCCCCCCCGAGGCCCGGCTCAAGGCCGAGCTCATGGCCCGGCTACGGGATCTCTTCCTCCGCCATGGGTATGAGCCTGTGGAACTCCCAGCCCTCGAGGTCTATGACCCCTCCCATCCCCTGGCGGAACGGGCCTTCAAGCTGGTGGACAAAACCGGGGAGGTGCTTACCCTAAGGAGCGAGTTCACCACCCTTCTGGCCAAGCTCTTGAGGCCCCACCTGGGGGAAGGGGTGGCCCGCTTCCAGTACGCCGGAGCCCTTTGGCTTAGGGAAGGGGATGCGGAACTTGGTCGCTACCGGGAGTACACCCAGGTGGGGCTGGAACTCATCGGGGCCACGGGCCCCCTGGCGGATGCCGAGATCCTTTCCCTGGCCTTTTCCGCCCTCGAGGCCCTCGGCCTTGAAGGGGAGGTGGAGGTGGGCCTCCCCAGCCTGGTGGGGGAGGTGCTCAAGGCCTCGGGCCTGCCGGAGGAGGCCCGCAAGGAGGCCCAAAGGGCCATCCATCGCAAGAACCTACCCGAGCTCACCGAGCTCCTCTCCCGCCACCCGGTTTCCCCTGAGGCCAGGCGTACCCTCCTGGCCCTCCCCGACCTCTACGGGGGCATGGAGGTGCTGGCCGAGGCCAAGAGCCTCCCCCTCCCCGAAAGAGCCAGGAAGGCCCTGGAGGATCTGGAAAAGACCCTGGAACTTCTGGAAAGGCCCGTGCTTTTGGACCTGGGCATGGCCCGGCGCTACGAGTACTACTCGGGGGTCTTCTTCCGCGCCTACACCCCTGGGTTCGGCCTGCCCCTTTTAGGAGGCGGCCGGTACGACGGGGCCCTCCTCCCCAAGGCGGCGGGGTTCGCTATAGGGGTAGAGCGGGCCCTGGAGGCCCTAAAACCCCCCAAGGTGGACGTAAGCCCCGAGGTTTTGGCCCTGGACCTAAAGGCCCTTCGCCGTTTCGCCCAGGAGAAGCGGGTAGAGCTCTTCCACGGGGAAGACCCCGTGGCCTACGCCAAGGCCCGGGGCATTCCCTACCTGGCCCAAGGGGAGCGCATCTGGAGGGTGGAGGAGGCATGAAGCGCTTTGCCCTTACCATTGCCCTGCCCAAGGGGCGAATGTTTCAGGAAGCCTACGAGGCCTTAAGGAAAGCGGGGCTGGAACTCCCCCCCATAGAGAACGAGCGGGCCCTCCTCCACGGGGAAGAAGGAGGAATCGCCCTCCTGGAGCTTCGCAACAAGGATGTGCCCGTGTATGTGGATCTGGGGATCGCCGAGGTGGGGGTGGTGGGCAAGGATGTGCTTTTGGACTCGGGCCGGGACCTTTTCGAGCCGGTGGACCTGGGCTTCGGAGCCTGCCGCCTTTCCCTCATCCGACGCCCCGGCGATACCTCCCCCATCCGGCGCATCGCCACCAAGTATCCCCTCTTCACCACCCGGCTCCTGAAGGAACGGGGCTGGGTGGCGGATGTGGTGGAGCTATCCGGCAACATCGAGCTGGCCGCGGTCACGGGCCTGGCGGATGCGGTGGTGGACGTGGTCCAGACCGGGGCTACCCTTAGGGCAGCGGGCCTTGTGGAGGTGGAGGTCCTGGCCCATTCCACCGCCCGCCTCATCGTGAACCGCCAGGCCTTGAAGCTTAAACGCTCGCTTTTAAAGCCCCTGATCGCTAAGCTGAGAAACCGTGACGGAGGCCCGTAGACGCCGCATAGAGGAGGTCCTTAAAAAGCGCCAGCCCGACCTCACCGTCTTACTGGAAAACGTGCACAAGCCCCACAACCTCTCGGCCATCCTGAGGACCTGCGACGCGGTAGGGGTCCTCGAGGCCCATGCGGTAAACCCCACCGGGGGCGTGCCCACCTTCAACGAGACCAGCGGGGGAAGCCATAAGTGGGTCTACCTGCGGGTGCACCCCGACATCCAGACGGCGATCGCCCACCTGAGAGAGCGGGGCTTTCGGGTCTACGCCACCGCCTTGCGGGAGGACGCCCAAGACTTCCGGGAAATGGACTACACCAAGCCCACCGCCATCCTCCTGGGAGCGGAGAAATGGGGGGTTTCCGAAGAGGCCCTAGCCCTTTCCCATGGAGCCATAAAGATCCCCATGCTGGGCATGGTGCAGAGCCTGAACGTGAGCGTGGCGGCGGCGGTGATCCTCTTTGAGGCCCAAAGGCAAAGGTTAAAGGCGGGGTTTTACGAACATCCCCGCCTGGACCCAGAGCTCTACCAAAGGGTCCTCGAGGACTGGCTTAGGAAGTGACGTAGGTAAGCCAACCCTCGTACTCGGGCCGCAAGCCCCTGGCGGCCTCCAGGTAGACCTCCCGTAGCCTCAGGGTGATGGGCCCGGCGGTACCCGAGCCGATGGGCCGCCAGTCGATCATGGAAACCGGCGTCACCTCGGCGGCGGTGCCGGTCATGAAGACCTCGTCGGCCATGTAGAGCTGGTCCCGGGTGGCCCGCACCACCTGGACCTCGTACCCCAGGTCCTTGGCGATGCGGATCACGGAATCCCGGGTGATCCCCTCCAGGTTCACCGAGTGCTCGAGGGCATAGATCACCCCGTCCCGCACGAAGAAGAGGTTCTCCCCGCTGCCCTCGGCCACATACCCCTCCTCGTCCAAAAGGAGCGCCTCATCGGCGCCGGCCGCCACCGCCTCCATCTTGGCCAGGGCCGAGTTCACGTAGTTCCCTCCCACCTTGGCCTTGCCCGGCATCACGTTGGCGGGGAAGCGAGCCCAGGAGCTGGTGATGAGCTTAGCCCCCTTGCGCACCGCCTCCTCCCCAAGATAGGCTCCCCACTCCCAGGCGGCCACCATCACCTCGGCGGGGTTGTTGGGCAGGGGGTTCACCCCCAAGGCCTTGGCCCCCATCCAAGCCAGGGGGCGGATGTAGCAGCTTTTGTAGCCGTTTCGCCGCACCACCTCCTTGATGGCCTCCTCGATCTCCTCCGGGGTGAAAGGGATCTCCATGCGCAGGACCTTGGCGGAGTTGAAAAAGCGCCGCACGTGCTCCTTTAGACGGAAGATGGCCGCGCCCTTAGGGGTTTCGTAGGCCCGTATACCCTCAAAGACGCTGGTCCCGTAGTGAAGGGCATGGCTTAGGACGCTGGTCTTGGCCTCCTCCTGGGGAACGAAGGCGCCATTCATCCAAATGAGACCGGCTTTGATATGAACATCCCCACCTTTAGCCTCGGGCTTCACCATGGCGAACCTCCGCCCCCATCATAACGCTTTTCCGCCCCTAGCCCTTTAACCGTAGCTCTTGGAAAACCCCCTTGGCCTCTTCCCCAAGGGCCCGGGCCACAGGTGCCTTGAGGCTTCCCTCCCGCAAAAGAAGATAGACGGTCCGCCCCGCCCCTGGGGGGCTCAAGGGCCTTAGGTGGATGCGCTTGGCCCGGGGAAGGGTCCATAGGGCCACCTCGGGCAGAAGGGTAAGCCCCCCCACCTCCTCCACCAAAAGGATCAGGGTTTCCAGATCCCCGCTTTGGAACTCCACCCTCCGTCTTTCCAAGCTGGGACGGCAGACGGAAAGGACCTGGTCCCGGAAACAGTGGCCTTCCGAAAGGATCCAGGTGTCCTCAAGGGGGATCTCCAAGGGATGAAGGCTCGCCTTGGCATAAAGGGGGTGCCCCGGGGAGATGTAGGCCAGAAACTCCTCGGAGAAAAGGGGAAGGCTCTGCACCCCCGGTGCCCGCTCCTCCGTACCCACCAACCCCGCATCCAACCGGCCCTCCACCAGCCCCTGAAGGATAGCTGGGGTAAGCTCCTCCCGCACCGAAACCTCGAGGCCCGGATACCTTTCCAGCAACCGGGGCAAAAGCCTTGGCAGAAGATAAGGGGCCAGGGTGGGGATGACCCCCACGCGGAAGGGACCCTGGAAGACCCCCTCCTCCCCCCGGGCAATGGCCCTGACCCTGGCCACCTCCTCCAGCACCCGGCGGGCTTGGGCCGCCACCCTCTGCCCCACCTCCGTGGGCTTCCCCTGCCTGCGGTCAAAGAGCTTAACCCCAAGCTCCTCCTCCAGCTTGCGGATCTGCACGCTGAGGGCAGGCTGGGTGAGGTAGACCCGCTCGGCCGCCCGGGTAAAGCTCCCTTCCTCCACCAAGGCTACCAGGTAGCGCATCTGTTCCAGGGTCATAAGTCCAATTTATCCCGACAACCAATGAGATGTATTGGACTTATGCGTGGATCCCCCCTAAGGTGAAAACTGCCTGGCCTTGCCAGGCAGGAGGTGACGAGGATGTTCCTGAGAATAGACCGCCTGCAGATCGAACTCCCCATGCCCAAGGAACAGGACCCCAACGCCGCCGCCGCGGTACAGGCCCTACTGGGCGGGCGCTTTGGGGAAATGTCCACCTTGATGAACTACATGTACCAGTCCTTCAACTTCCGGGGGAAGAAGGCCCTTAAGCCCTACTACGACCTCATCGCCAACATCGCCACCGAGGAGCTGGGCCACATCGAGCTGGTGGCCGCCACCATCAACAGCCTCTTGGCCAAGAACCCGGGGAAGGACCTCGAGGAAGGTGTGGACCCCGCGGCTACCCCCCTGGGCTTCGCCAAGAATGCCCGCAACGCCGCTCACTTCATCGCCGGCGGGGCCAACAGCCTGGTGATGGGAGCCATGGGGGAGCACTGGCACGGGGAGTACGTGTTCTCCAGCGGCAACCTTATCCTGGACCTTCTCCATAACTTCTTCCTGGAGGTAGCTGCCCGCACCCACAAGCTCCGGGTTTACGAGATGACGGATAACCCCGTGGCCCGCGAGATGATCGGCTACCTCCTGGTGCGAGGCGGGGTGCATGCCGCTGCCTACGGCAAGGCCTTAGAAAGCCTCACCGGGGTGGAGATGACCAAGATGCTCCCCATCCCCCGCATCGATAACAGCAAGATCCCCGAAGCCAAAAAGTACATGGATCTGGGCTTCCACAGGAACTTGTACCGCTTCAGCCCTTCCGACTACCAGGACCTGGGGCTCATCTGGTCCGGCCCCTCCCCGGAGGACGGTAGCGAGGTAAGGGTGGTGGACGGCCCCCCCGAAGGCGGACCCGTCTTTGACGCGGGCCACGACGCCGCCGAGTTTGCTCCCGAGTTCCACCCGGGCGAGCTCTACGAGATCGCCAAGAAGCTTTACGAGAAGGCCAAGTAAGCGGGTTCTTCCCGGCTGGGCCAAGAGGCCCAGCCGGCCCTAGAGTGCCCCATACCTCCCCCCAGGCAAAGCCTGGGCCAGCCCCTTAAGCTCCAGCAGGGTGAGGAGGGAAAGCACCTTTTCCGCAGGAACCCCCAAGGCCTGGGCCAGGTCCTCGGGTAGGGCTTCACCTTGCCTAAGGAGGGCATAAAGCCCCTCCTCCTCCTGGGAAAGCTCCACCGCCCTTCTGGGCTTCCCGGAAAACCCCAGGTAGGAAAGAACGTCCTCCGCGGAAAGCACCGGATAGGCCCCATCCTGGATGAGGCGGTTGGTTCCCAAGGAGTTCGCATCCGTGGGACGGCCCGGCACCGCCAAAACCTCCTTGCCCAGTTCCAGGGCATACCGGGCAGTGATGAGGGCCCCGGATTCCATGGGGGCCTCCACCACGATCACCGCCCGCACCAGCCCTGCGATGATGCGGTTTCTTCTCGGGAAAAACTCCGGCTTGGGTCCGGTGCCGAAGGGAAACTCGGAAACCAGGGCCACCTTCCGGGCCAGCTCCCGGTGCTCGGGAGGATAGATGCGGTCCAAGGCGCTTCCCAAAACCCCCAGGGTGGATCCACCTCCCTCCAGGGCCCCGAGGTGGGCTTCCCGGTCCACCCCCCTGGCCAGGCCCGAGACCACGCAAAGCCCGGCCTCGGAAAGCTCCCGGGCAAGTTTGCGGGTGAAGGAAAGCGCCCAGGTGGAGGCTTTCCTGGTGCCCACGATGGCCACCGCCTTCCCCTCCTCCGGAAGATCCCCTTGCACATAAAGGTGGGTGGGAGGTTGGGGAAGCCTCCTAAGCCCCTCGGGAAAGGCCTCTTCCCAAAGGCCCAGGATGCGCGCCCCCAAGGCCTCCGCCCGCTCCCTTTCCCTCCAGGCCTGCCTTTCCGCTTGGGGAAGCCCCGTTGCCGCCTGGGGAAAGCGCTTTTTTAAAGAAGAAAGGGGATTTCGCTCCGCCAAAATCTCAAGAAGCCGCTTGGGACCGATGCCGGGAAGCAGGGCCAGGGCCAAGGGATCCACGGCTTAAGAGTATACTGAAGAACCTGGGTCACGGGCGAAGCCCGTGCCCGGAAGGTCCGGCCCCAGGCCCAAGGCCAATCCTAGGGGTCGGGATGACCTAAAGGAAAATATGGAGAAGAAAGAGACAACCTACTCCGGGTTCGTGGCCATCGTGGGCAAGCCCAACGTGGGCAAGTCCACCCTCCTCAACAACCTCCTGGGGGTGAAAGTGGCTCCCATCAGCCCCAAACCCCAAACCACCCGCAAGCGCCTCCGGGGCATTCTCACAGAGGGCCGCCGCCAAATTGTGTTCGTGGATACCCCGGGCCTGCACAAACCCATGGACGCCCTGGGGCAGTTCATGGATCAGGAGGTCTACGAAGCCCTTTCCGACGTAAACGCCGTGGTGTGGGTGGTGGACCTCCGCCACCCCCCTACCCCGGAAGACGAACTGGTAGCCAAGGCCCTAAGGCCCTTGGTGGGCAAGGTACCCATCCTCCTCGTGGGCAACAAGCTGGATGCTGCCAAATACCCCGAGGAAGCCCTCAAGGCCTACCATGCCCTCCTCCCCGAGGCCGAGGCCAGGATGCTTTCCGCCTTGGACGAACGCCAGGTGGCCCAGCTTAAAGCCGAGCTCTTTGCCCTCCTACCCGAAGGACCCTTTTTCTACCCCGAGAACTTCGCCAAAAGCGACCAGGACTTCGGGGAATGGGTGGCGGAGATCATTCGGGAGGAGGCCATGAAGCGCCTCTGGCACGAGGTGCCCTACGCGGTGGCGGTGAAGACCGAGGAGGTGGCGGAAAGGGAAAACGGCGTGCTCTACATTAAGGCTACTCTCTACGTGGAGCGCCCCTCGCAAAAGGCCATCGTCATCGGGGAAGGGGGCAGAAAGATCAAGGAGATTGGCCAAGCCGCCAGGAAACAACTGGAGATCTTCCTGAACCGGCAGATATACTTGGACCTCGAGGTCAAGGTCTATCCCAACTGGCGCAAGGACCCCGAGGCCTTGAGGGAACTGGGCTACCGATCCCCCATAGGGTGAGGAAGGGCATTCCCCTGTCGGCCTTTTCCGGTTAGCATACCCATATGCCCTGGCTCCTTCCTCGAGGTATCGCTCCCCTTCACGAGAAGGCCCTAGATCGCTTCATCGGGGCTCTGGTGGAAAAGCTCTCGGATCCCAGTGTGGACCGGAACGCCCTCGTGAGAGAAGAGCTCGCCCGCCTCCTCTACGGCCGGCCCTATGAGGAACTCCTGGAGCTAAACCCCCTGGCCGCCATGGGGCTAGACCCCGAGGGCATCACCTTTGAGGCGGAGTACTATGCCGCCACCGACCAGGAGAAGTTCCAAAAGGTTAAACCCCTCCTTTGGTTCTGGAAGGTTCTAGACCTCACCCCCATCGGCCAGTCCGTGCACTCCGGGGTGGCCATCCGCCGGGCCTTAGCCCCCTTCATCTTCAAGCGGGTGGGGAAAAACCCCAAGTTCTTCCAAAACGTGGAGTTTTCCGTGGGGTACAACCTGGAGCTAGGCGACGACGTGGTGGTCCACCGCTACGTGCTCCTGGACGACATCGGGGGCATAAAAATCGGGGACCGCACCTCGCTTTCCGACTACGTGAACGTCTACAGCCACACCCACCACGTCCTGGCTTCCCCCGACGTCACCCTCAAGGAAACCATCATTGGCAGCGGGGTGCGCATCACCTACCACGCCACCATCCTGGCCGGGGTACGCATCGGGGACGACGCCATGGTGGGCACAGGGGCCATCGTCACCAAGGATGTACCGCCCCACGCCATCGCCCTGGGAATCCCGGCCCGCCCCGTGCGCTACAAGGTCCGCCATGACTGCCCCTACTGCCGCAAGGGGGAACCCCACCCCTCGGACCTCATCCCCAGGGCTCCCGACCGCAAGGGCAACCCCGACTTCCCCGACTTCCTGCCCCCTGGATTCGGAACCCGGGAGGCCTAGGCATGTGGACCAAGGAGGAGTTGGACCGGTACCACCGCCAGATGATCCTGCCCCAGGTGGGCCCCGAGGGGCAGGAAAGGTTGAAGCGCTCCTCCGTGGTGGTGGTGGGGGCCGGAGGCCTAGGGGTGCCGGTCCTGCAGTACCTGGTGGCCGCTGGGGTGGGGCGGATCGGCATCGTGGAGATGGACCGGGTGGAGCTTTCCAACCTCCACCGCCAGGTGCTCTACACCACGGAGGATGTGGGCAAGCCCAAGGCCCTGGCCGCCAAGGAGCGCCTCTTAGCCCTGAATCCTCTGGTGCAGATCGACACCTACCCCGTGCGCCTCACCTCGGAAAACGCCCTGGAGATCCTAAAGCCTTACGACCTGGTGATCGATGCCTCCGACAACTTCCCCACCCGCTATTTGGTGAACGACGCCTGCGTGCTCCTGGGAAAACCCCTCGTCTACGGGGCTATCTACCAGTTTGATGGCCAGGCGGCGGTCTTTCACCACCTTACCCCCGAAGGGGAGATGGGCCCCTGCTACCGGTGCCTTTTCCCCAAGCCCCCTCCCCCGGGAAGCGTTCCCTCCTGCGCCGAGGCCGGAGTCTTCGGGGTGTTACCGGCGGTGGTGGGAAGCCTCATGGCCGCAGAGGCCCTCAAGGTGCTTTTGGGGATCGGGAAACCCCTGGCTGGGGCCCTGCTTCTCTACGACGCCTTAGAAGCCCAGTTCCGCAAGCTCTCCCTGCGCCGCAACCCCGCCTGCCCGGTCTGCGGGGACCACCCCACCCAGCGGGAACTCATAGACTACGAGGCCTTTTGCGGCCTTTGATCCCCCTCTGGCTCCGCCAGGGGGGGTCCCTCGGGCTACCTCCTTGGACCCCCAGGGGGTGCGATAGGGTGGGAAAGAGCCTAAAGCTAGAGGGAAAAAGCCGGGGGCAAGACCCCCGGCTTTCCCATAGCCTCTCTCCTAAGCCCGGGCCTCGAGGGGCACGTAGGGCACGTCCAGCTCGCCGGTATACTTGGCATCCGGCCTGAGGAGGCGGTTATCCAGGGCCTTGTACTCCAGGATGTGTCCCACCCAACCGGAGATACGGGCCACGGCAAAAATAGGGGTGAAGAACTCCAGGCCAAACCCCAGGTCGGAGTAAACCACCCCGGAGTAGAAGTCCACGTTGGGGTAGATGCCCCTGGGGTTCAAGACCTTGCCCGCCTCCTCCTCCACGATCTTCAGAATCTGGTACTCGGTGGAATGCCCATGGGTTTCCGCCACGATGCGGGCCAGTTTTTCTAGTACCCCAGCCCTTGGGTCAAAGGCCTTGTAGACCCGGTGGCCCATACCCATGATGCGCTCCTTCTTGGCCAGCTTCTCCCGCACCCACTCCCGCGCCCTTTCGGGGGTGCCGATCTCCCGGATCATCTTCATCACCGCCTCATTGGCTCCTCCGTGCCTGGGCCCCTTGAGGGAGGCCACGGCGGCGGTGATGGCAGAGTAGAGGTCGGTCTCCGTGGAAAAAGCAGCGATGGCGGTAAAGGTACTGGCGTTGAAGCCGTGCTCGGCGTGCAGGATAAGAGCAGCATCCATGAGGCGCTCCTGCTCCTTGGAGGGTTCCACCCCGTTAGCCATGTACAAAAAGTTGGCGGCGTGGGAGAGGTCTTCCCGGGGAGCCAGGGGCTCCTTCCCTTCCCTCAGGCGCTTGTTGGCGGCCACAATGGTGGCGAACTTGGCAATGAGGTCCAGCCCCTTTTGGTAGAGGGCCTCTTGGGAGATGTCCCCCTCGGTGGGATCCAGCATCCCCAGCTCGGAAACCGCCGTGCGCAGGAAGCTCATGGGATGGGCCGAGAGGGGATAGCGGCGGAAGGACTCCAGGAGGGGCTCAGGCAAGGCCCTTCGCTTGGCCAGCTCCTTTTTGAACGCCTCGAGCTCCTCCCGTTTGGGAAGTCTCCCATGTAGCAGGAGAAAGGTGGTTTCCTCAAAGGTGCTCTTCTCCGCCAGCTCCTGGATGGGGATCCCGTAGTAGTAGAGGCGGCCCGCCTCCCCGTCGATGAAGCACATCCGGCTTTCCGTAAAGAGCACGCCTTCCAAACCCCTTGCCACTTCCATACGCTCCTCCTTTTTTCGCACCCCAAGGGTGCTTCCTCGCCCATCATACCAGGGTGACCTGGTCCTGCCGGGCTAGGGCAGCTACAGGGCATCCTCCTGAAGGATCAGGGTCTTGAGGTAAAGGCTTTCCGGCACGTGCAAACTCCAGGGATGGTCCCGGGGTTGGTAGGTGAGGGCATGCACCCTAAGGCGCATTCCCCGGTCGGCGGCCGCCCGCCGGGCCACTTCCAGAAGGTCCTCCGCCTTGAGGTAATAGCTGCAGGTGGAAAGCCAGAGGTACCCCCCAGGAGCGAGAAGGCGCAAGGCCTCCCGCAGAAGGTCCACCAGGTGGCGCTTCATGGGGGGAATCTCCTCCGGGCGCTTCACCAGGGTAGGGGGGTCCAGGAGGATGTGATCGAAAAGCCCTTGAAGGCCTCTAAGCACCTCCAAGGCCTCCCCGTGGCGGATGTCCACCTTAAGGCCCATCCTCAAGGCCACCTGGTCCAGGATGGCCAGGGCCTCGAGGTCCTTGTCCACCGCCAAAGCGTAGGCTCCTTTCCGTGCGGCCCTCAAGGCAAAGCCCCCCACATAGCTAAAGACATCCAAGACCCTTTCCCCAGGGCGCACCATGCCCTCAAAGAGGCGGCGGTTCTCCCGCTGGTCCAGGTAAAACCCCGTCTTCTGGGCCAGGGCCAAGGGGATGGGGAAAATCAGGCCATCCTCCTCCACCGCCAAAACCTCGGGCACCTCCCCGTAGACCACCCCCACCCTCTCGGGAAGCCCTTCCTGCCTCCTGGCCTCCACGTCGCTCCGCTCGTAAACCCCCTTGGGGCCCACTGCCTCTAGGAGGGCGGGAAACCAAACCTCCCTTAAAGCCTCCATCCCCCGGGTGCGCACTTGGAGAACCAGAACCTCTCCAAACCGGTCCACCACTAGGCCGGGGAGGCCATCCGCCTCTCCATGCACCAGGCGGTAGCTTTGGCCCATCCCCTCCCTCTTGCGCAAGGCCCGCTCAAAGCGAGCCAGAAAAAAGGCCCGATCCAAAGGGCCAGGGTCAAAGCGATAAGCCCGGAACGGGATGCGGGAGCCCGGGTCCAGGTAGCCCACCGCCAAAAAACTGCCATCGGCGGCCACCGCCTCCGCCACCCCGGCCTGCTTGGGCATCTCCTCCAGCTCGTCCCGGTAGAGGTTGGGATAAAAGTTGCGGACTTTCCTTTCCTTTCCCGGCTTGACCACCACCCTCAGCACGGGCTCAGCATACCCTTGTGCTACCTTGGAACCATGAACCGAAAGCGCTGGCTAGCCCTTCTCCTCTTTGTAGCAGTAGCCCTTCTCGTGGTGGGCCTAGGGCGCCTCATCCAGTCCCGGGAAACCGGCCACCCCTGGCGGGAAGCCACCCTGTATGGCCGGGGCGAAAAAGTAGTCCTCCTGGAGGTGGTGGGCAGCATCCCCATGGGGAAGGACCTCGAGGACCTCCTCGCCAAAATCCGCCAGGCCCGGGAGGACCAGGACATCCGGGCCGCGGTCCTCTTCGTGGATAGCCCTGGGGGTAGCGTCACGGAAACCGAGGCCATCCACCGCGCCCTGAAGGACTTGGCCCGGGAAAAGCCCCTGGTGGCTGCCTTCGGCACCGTGGCCGCCAGCGGCGGCTACTACGTGGCCACCGCTGCCCGCGAGATCTTCACCCCGGCCACCGCCATCACCGGCTCCATCGGGGTCATCGCCACCCTTCCCCAGGTCCAAGGTTTACTGGCCAAACTGGGCGTTCAAGTGGAGGTCCTCAAGGAAGGCCGGCTCAAGGATATGGGCTCCGGCCTCCGGCCCCTCACCCCGGAGGAGCGAACCCTCATCCAGGGCTACATGCGCGAGGCGTACGAGCTTTTCGTGGCCAGGGTTGCGGAGGGAAGGCACCTTCCTAAGGACAAAGTGCGGCAACTGGCCGATGGCCGCATCTACTCGGGAACCCAGGCCATCGCCCTCGGGCTTGCAGACCGGGAAGGCTACCTGGAAGACGCCGCTAAGCGCGCCGCGGAGCTGGCCGGCCTGGAGGAGTTTCGCCTGGTGCGCTATGTGAAACCTAAAGGCCTGCTGGACGGACTTCTGGGCGAGGGGTTTCCCCTGGGCCTTTCCTCGGAAACCGAGCAGCTAGTTTCCCTGCTCGGCCAGAACCGGTTTCGCCTCGAGTACCGCTACCTGGGAGGAGGGTTATGGTGATCGCTAGCCCCTGGCGCAGGCTCGTGGCCTCCCTTATCGACGGTCTCATCCTGGTTCCCCTGAGCTTCCTCCTGATGACCCTGGCCGGGATAAACCCCCTGGCGCAAACCACCACCTTCGTCCAGGACCTCCTCTTCAACTGGATACCCAGCTGGGCCTACTACGTGATCTTCACCGCATTGTATGGGGCAACCCCGGGAAAAATGGCCCTGGGCCTCAAGGTGGTCCGCACGGACGGCCAGCCTGTGGACTGGCTCACCGCCTTTATGCGGGAGGTGGTAGGCAAGACCCTTTCCACCCTGCCCCTCCTCCTTGGCTACCTCTGGGCTTTCTTCCACCCTAAGCGCCAGGCCTGGCATGACCTCATCGCCGACACCCTGGTGGTGCGCTCAGGCCCAGCCAGTGCCAGATCCGAAGAGGGAGCCCCGTAAACCGGGCAAGGCGGTAGAAACCCCCCGCACCCCTCTGGATCCATCCCCGAAACAAGGGGAAAGGTGAGGTAGGGCTTTCCGTCCGACGGAAAACAGGCAAGGGGCTACGCTGAGGATGTATGGATAGGCTTACGGAGCTTACGGATGTTGCGGCGGGCCTTTTCCTCTATGCCCTCATGGTAGGGAAGGACAGGGAGGAAGCCCTTGCCATCGCTCTCTCCGACCCTCCCTCTCACCTCGAGGCAAGCCTCCTTGCCCTATTTGCCCAAGCCCATGGCGTGAACGGGAAGAATCTGGAGGAAATAGAAGAGTATGCCATGAGGTTCCGAACCGGAAGCCCACTTCCACGGGAAATCTCCCCGATATCGCCCGAGGAACTGAGAGCCTTCTACCTGGAAACCTGGGGAGTGGACCCCATGCAGGAACGGAATGAGGGCTGAGGCTACACCGGCTCTCCCGCCCTCCCAATCGGGTGATCCGCCAAGCCCTTCAGCCGCCGAGCAGCGGCCTCAGCGCAAAGGCATACACCAACCCCGCCGCGCCGCAGGCGAGGATCACGGGGATGATGCCGACCTGGTAACGCACGAGCGCGACAAGGGCGGCAGCCCCCAGCAGGGCCGAGAACCATTCGAAACCGTTGAACAAGGTGTCGAGACCGAACGGTCCGGCAAGGCCCTGCGGCCAGAGCACGTGGTAGGCGAAGAACACGGCGAGGTTCAGAATCACCCCTACCACAGCGGCGGTGATGCCGGTGAGCGGTGCAGTGAAATGGATCGCCCCGCGCGTCGCCTCCACGAGCGGGCCGCCGATCAGGATGAACAGAAACGACGGCAAAAAGGTGTAGAACGTGGTGACGAGCGCCCCCAGCGTGCCCGCAAGCGCTAGGGCCTCGGGCCCGAGCGCCTCACGCTGCCAGCCCCCGAGAAAGCCGACAAAGGTCACAATCTTGACGAGCGGACCGGGCGTGGTCTCGCCGAGCGCGAGGCCATCCATCATCTGCGGCACGGTGAGCCAGCCATGGATCTCCACCGCGTGCTGATAGACATACGGTAGCGCCGCATACGCTCCCCCGAAGGTCAGGAGCGCCACCTTGGTCGAGAACCACGCCATTTGCGCGTACACACCGTTCCAGCCCTGCCAGGCGACAAGCGACCCGAACGGCACGGCCCAGATCAAAAGACCCACGATCGTGTAACGCACGAGCCTGGCGCGCGAGAAGCGCGCGTGCTCGGGGGTGGCGTGGTGATCGCCGATGAGCGCACTGTTGCCGCCATCTGCCTCCCCATCGTGCAGCGTGAAACGCTCCGGGGCATAGCGGCCGCCGAGGTAGCCGATGAGACCGGCGCCGATGATGATGAGCGGGAACGGCAGGCGCAGCGCAAAGGTCGCGACGAACGCCGCTGCCGCGATGGCCCAGAGCCAGGCGTTCCGGAGCGCCCTGCGGCCGATGCGGTAGGCGGCATACACCACGATCGCGATCACCGCCGGCTTGATGCCGTAGAGCACGCCGGCCACGGCGGGCAAATCGCCGAAGCGGAGATAGATCCAGCCGAACAGCACGATCACCAGCACCGAGGGCAGGACGAAGAGCGTACCCGCGGCGATCCCACCCCAGGTGCCATGCATGAGCCACCCGATGTAGGTGGCCAGCTGCTGCGCCTCGGGACCTGGTAGCGTCATGCAGTAGTTGAGCGCGTGCAGGAAGCGCTGCTCCGAAATCCAGCGCCGGCGCTCAACCAGCTCGTGATGCATCATGGCGATCTGGCCGGCCGGACCGCCGAAGGCGAGCCATCCGAGCTTGAACCAGTATGCGAGCGCCTCCCGGAACGGGACGCGTGCAGCCAGCGGGGTCGTTTCTAGGGTCCGCACACTTTTCTTGGGCATGGATATCCCTTCTCAGGCCATCCCCCGTGTGTGGGGACTACCCTAGGCAGGCACTATGTACACACTAGCAAAAACGGGCCATCCCCACATGCGTGGGGACTACACATGACCCAGACGGCAAAAACCCCCGCTGACCCCCCTCTATGTGTATGTAAAGGGAGCCAGTCCAGATTAGCCTTTCAAGATCCCCCGTGCGTGAGCCCAGGTGCACACCCGGAGCCTAAAAGCCCTCTCTGAGCGCACCCAGCTCCCTCGCACCTCGAGGCCCACTATACCACCCAGCTGAGCCCCTTACACATTGAACCCGAACATGCGCATCATGCGCTTGCCTTCCTCGGTCATTCTGGCAGGGGTCCAGGGAGGCGTCCAAACGAACTCCACATTCACCCCCTGCACCCCGGGAAGGCGCATCACCGCCATTTCCGCATCCGCCTTCACCATCTCTTGGGCCGGGCAGCCGATGGCGGTAAGGGTCATGGTGAGGTCCACCACCCCGTTTTCGTGGATCTCCACATCGTAGACCAAGCCCAGGTCCACGATGTTCACGGGAATTTCCGGGTCATAGACCACTTTCAAGGCCTCGAGGATCTGCTCCTTGGTGGGCAGACCCTCTTTGCCCCCCGCCTGGTTCGCATTCCCTTCCTGCAAGCCAGCCTGCCCCTCCGGCAAACCCTCGCGGTGCCTCTCGTCCATGCTTCACAGGATACCCCTTCGCCCAGCATCCTGCCCACCCAGGCTCACCATTCCCCAAAAGCTTCCTGGTCCTGGCAAAACCGCCACGGGTGTGGCACAATGTCTTCCGGTTGGGGAGTAGCCCCAAGGCCAGCCTTCCGTCAAGACGGGCATGGGCCCCGGGAGGCTGGGGGCGGAAAGCCCGGGCAAGACCACCGCTTAAGCGGTGGTCTTCATCTTTTGGGAGGTGCGCATGGAAGCCAGTGTCCTCTCGGTGATCCTAATTCTGGTGGCCCTCGAGGTGATCCTTTCCGCCGACAACGCCCTGATCCTGGGGGTAATGGTCCAGAAGCTTCCCCCTCACCTCAGGCGGAAGGCCCTCTTCTACGGCATCATGGGGGCCTACGTGCTCAGGGGCCTCGCCCTCCTCTTTGCCGCCTTGGTCATCCAGCTCTGGTGGGTCCAAGTGTTGGGCGCCGCGTACCTGCTCTACGTGAGCCTAAGGCACTTCCTGCGGCCGGAAGAAGCCCACGCCGCCCCGCCCCTAGAGGTGAGCGCGGCCCAGTTCTGGAAGGTGGTGGCCCAAGTGGAGCTTATGGACCTAGCCTTCGCGGTGGACTCGGTTCTGGTGGCCGTGGCTCTTTCCGATAAACTCTGGGTCATCTACACCGGGGTCTTCCTGGGCATCCTGGCCCTCAGGATGCTGGCCAGTCTGGTGGTCACCCTCCTGGACCGCTACCCTCGCTTCAAACACCTGGCCTACGTGGTGGTGGGGCTTGCAGGAGTGAAGCTCCTGGTGGGCGGCTGGGACAAGCTCACGAAGGAGATTCTCCACCGCCCCGAGCTGGCCGTGGGATTGGACAAGGAAGCCTTCAGCCTCCTCATCCTGGCGGTGCTCCTTCTGGGAAGCCTATGGGCCTTGCGCAAGCCCGCGGCCCAACCCTCATAGGATGAGCTTCTGGACCTATTTTCTTCCGGCCCTTCTCCTCTTTTTGGAAGTGGGGTTCCCCTTCGGCCTCCTCGTGCCCGGAGGGGACACCCTCCTCCTGGCCTTGGGTGCGCTGGCCGGGGAGGGAAGGCTAAGCCTTTTCCCCCTCCTTCCCCTCCTCTTCCTGGGAAGCTACCTGGGACACGCGGTGGGGTACGGCCTGGGGCGGACCCTGGGCCAAAAGCTCCTCGAGCGCTTTCCCGAGCACCTAAGGGAGCGGGCCATCAGGCTCCTAAGCCGTTTCGGCCCCTCGGCCCTCCTCCTTGCCCCCTTTGTGCCGGGCATGCGCACGGCGGTGCCCTTCTTGCTGGGGACCATGGGCTTTCCCTGGCTGCCCTACCTGCTCCTAGCCGCCTTGGGAAGCCTCCTCTGGACCCAGGGGCTCGTCCTCTTCGCCTACTTCCTGGGGGAAAGGCTTCCCGCCTGGCTCCTCTGGCCTATCCTGCTCCTCCTCGCCCTTCTTCCCCTTCTGCGCCGAAAGCCCAAAGCCTAGATGTACTTCTCCCCCCGCACCACCCAGACGTTCTCCACATAGGCGATTACGGCGTAATGGGGAAAGTAGGCCTCCTGCAAGCGGGCCAGGATCCTAAGGGCCACCTCTTCGGGAACGATGGTTTCCAGGCGGATGTTCTGGCCCTCCCAGTCCAGGCTGCGCATGCCCCGGGAACCCTCTCCCCTGGCGGGCACGATGGTGTACCCCTTGGCCCCCAGGCGCTTGATCTCCTCCACCAGCTTCTTCTCCAGGATGCTTTCCGCCACAATGGTGACCAGCTTCAAAGGCACCAGGTCCATGCTTCACCCCCCCATCCATTGGGCCAAGGCATGGTAGATGGGAATGCCCAGAACCAGGTTAAAGGGAAAGGTTACCGCCAGGCTTGCCGCCAGATACAGGCTGGGGTTGGCCTCGGGCAGGGCGATGCGCACGGCAGCAGGGGCAGCGATGTAACTGCTGCTGGCTGCCATGGCCCCCAAGACGGTAGCCCCGCCCACGGAAAACCCCACCAGGTGCCCCACATAGACCCCTATGGCCCCGTGAAAGAGGGGAAGGAGGGTTCCGTAGAGGACCAGACGGAAGCCCACCTGCCTTAAGGTGGCGAACCTCGAGGCCGCCACCATCCCCAGGTCCATGAGGAAAAGGGTGAGGGCCCCGTAGAAGGGATCCACAAAAAAAGGCTTCACCCGTTCCATCCCCGCCTCGCCGGAAAGCGCCCCGATGAGAAGCCCACCCACCAGGAGGACCACGCTCTTCCCCGTGAGGACCTCCTGGAAGGCCTCCCCCAGGTTCCCACCCCCCCGCTTGGCCAAAAGCAGGGCCACCACGATACCCGGTACCTCCAAAAGGGCCACCAGGGTGGGCAAAAACCCCTCGGGCCGGTGGCCCACCGCCTGGGCAAAGGTGAGGGCTGCCAGGAAGGTTACCGCGGAAACCGAGCCGTAATGGGCGGCCAGGGCCCCGGCATCCACCCGGCCCAGGGCTAAAAAACGGCGGGCCAGAACATAACTGGAAAGGGGCCGGAAAAGCCCCAAACCCAGGGTGGCCAAGGCAGGAAGAAGCACGATAGTCAGGGGCGTTTTGGAAAGCTCCACCCCCCCTTTGAAGCCGATGGCGAAGAGCAGGTAGATGGAAAGCGCCGTGTACATGGCCTCAGGGAAGGCGAGGTCGCTTCTAAGAAGCCGGGCCGCCATCCCCAGGGCGAAGGCCAGGACCATGGGGGAGAGGAGGTTGAGCCGAAGGAGCTCCAAGGCATCCATGGCCTGCCTTTTACCACAGGCGGGAGGGCTTGGTACAATCCGGTACGATGCGGCCTTTGGTGGGCGTCATCATGGGCTCCAAGTCCGACTGGGAAACCCTCCGCCATGCGGCGGAAACCCTGGAAACCCTAGGCATCCCCTACGAGGTGCGGGTGGTCTCTGCCCACCGCACCCCGGACCTGATGGCGGAGTACGCCAAGACCGCCAAGGAGCGGGGGCTTATGGTGATCATCGCCGGAGCTGGCGGGGCTGCCCACCTTCCCGGCATGACCGCCGCCCACACCCCTTTGCCCGTGCTGGGGGTGCCGGTGGAAAGCAAGGCCTTGAAGGGCCTGGATTCCCTTCTCTCCATCGTGCAAATGCCCGCCGGCATCCCCGTGGGAACCCTGGCCATCGGGAAAGCGGGAGCGGTGAACGCCGCACTTCTCGCCGCCAGCATCGTGGGGCTCTCCCACCCTGAGGTGATGGAGCGCCTCGAGGCCTATCGCAAGGCCCAGACGGAGGCCGTCTTGGCCCACCCCGATCCCCGGGAGGAAGGATGAGGCTGGGCATCCTGGGCGGGGGCCAGCTGGGGAGGATGCTGGCCCTGGCGGGCTATCCCCTGGGGCTTTCCTTCCGCTTCCTGGATCCCTCCCCCGAGGCCTGCGCCGGGCAAGTGGGGGAGCTGGTGGCAGGGGATTTTCTGGACGAAGAGACCCTCCGGCGCTTTGCCGAAGGGCTTGAGCTGGTCACCTATGAGTTCGAAAACGTGCCGGTGGAAGCCGCCCGGTTCCTTGAGGCAAGGCTTCCCGTCCTTCCTCCACCCAAGGCCCTGGAGGTGGCCCAGGACCGCCTTGCGGAAAAGACCTTCATGCAAAGCCTGGGGATACCCACCCCTCCCTTTCGCCGGGTGGATAGCCTCAGGGAGCTTAGGGAAGGCCTCGAGGCCCTGGGCTTCCCCGCCCTCCTCAAGACCCGCCGGGGCGGGTACGACGGTAAGGGCCAGGCCCTTCTCACCTCATGGGAGGAGGCGGAAAGGGCTTTCCACGCCCTGGGGGGAGGGGGATTGATCCTCGAGGGGTACGTTCCCTTCCAGCGGGAGCTTTCCATCCTGGGGGTGCGGAGCCGAACCGGGGAGGTGGCCTTCTATCCCTTGGTGGAAAACCGCCATCAGGGAGGTATCCTGCGCCTTTCCCTGGCCCCGGCCCCAGGGGTTTTCCCCACCCTGCAGCAGAAAGCGGAAATCTACGCCAGGAAGGCCATGGAGGCCCTGGGATACGTGGGCGTGCTGGCCCTGGAACTTTTCCAAGTAGGAGAGGAACTCCTCTTCAACGAGATGGCCCCCCGGGTTCACAACTCCGGCCACTGGACCCTAGAGGGCGCCGAGACCAGCCAGTTCGAAAACCACCTCCGGGCCCTTCTGGGCCTCCCCTTGGGAAGTACCCTCCCGCGGGGCCATAGCGCCATGGCCAACCTCATTGGAGTGAAGCCCGACTTCGCCCAGGTCCTCGCCCTTCCCGGAACCCACCTGCACTGGTACGGCAAGGAGGTGCGCCCGGGACGCAAGGTGGGGCACATCACCCTGCGGCGGGACACCTGGGAGGATCTGGCCCGGGACCTTCCCCATCTCCTCACCTTGGCCCAGGCTCCCGAACCGGTATAATCCCTGTGTTCCCTGCGGGAGCGGTAAGGAGGCAGGCTATGGACCGGAATGCTCGGCTCAAAGAGGTGGTGCGCGCGGCCAAGGAACACCCCGTTTACCGGGAGAAGTTCAAGGGAGTCCACCCGGAGGAGGTCACCCTGGAAAACCTAGGGGAGCTTCCCCTCACCACCCGCGAGGAATGGGTGGCCTACCTTAAGGAAAACCCCAGGCCCCCAGAAGGGGCAAGCCTCATGCACCTGACCCCAAGCCCCCTCATGGGCTGGATGCCCGAGTACCTTTCCCAGGAGGACCTCCGTTACCAGACCGAGGCCCTGGCAGAACACTACCGCAGGCTCGGCCTCACCGGCAAAAAGGTGCTGGTGGCCTTCAGCTACCACGTCTTCGCTGGGGGGTGGCTCTTCCACCAGGCCCTCTGGCGGGCGGGGAACCTGGTCTTCCCCCATGGCCCAGGGGAGGCCTCCCGCATTGCCGAGATCGGCCAGACCTATGGCTTTGACGTGCTGGTCACCAACCCCTCCTTCGCCCTCAAGGTGGGCCAGGCGGGGGGGCGGTTTGCCCTCCTCCTGGCAGGGGGAGAGCCCTTTACCTCCGTCCCCGGCTTCCGGGAAAAGGTGGAAGCCCTTTTGGGATGCACCGCCCTGGACGCCTACGGTACCAGCGAGCTCGGGATCGTGGCCGGGGAAAGGCTTAGCAAGGACGGGCTATGGGAGATCCCGGAGATGGCGGTACTGGAGGTCTTGGATCCCGAAACCCTGAAGCCTGTGCCCGACGGGGAAAAGGGGGAACTGGTGGTCACCGCCCTGAGCCGTACCCTCATGCCCATGGTGCGCTTCCGCACCGGGGACCTGGCCGTGGCCGAAAGGCGGGAAGGGCTCACCGTCCTGCCCCGGGGAGTCTTTGGCCGCACCGACCAGATGGTGAAGGTAAAGGGGGTAAAGCTCTACCCCACGGAACTCGCCCCCATCCTGGGCGGATTCGGCCTGGACCCCAAGGGCTTCCAGGTGGTGGTGGAAAGGAAGCTGGAGGGCACGGACAAGCTGGTTCTCCGGCTCAAGGCGGAGAAGGTGCCAGCGGGGCTTTTGGAGGCCATCACCAAGGCCACGGGCCTAAGGGTGGACGAGGTGGAGATGGTGGGGGAGCTGGAAGGCGGCCTGGTGGTGGACCGCCGCTTTTAAACCACCCCACCTTGGCTCTCGCCAAGGTGGGTACCTTGGTACACCCCTTCTCCAAGGGGTGTTCTCGGGCACCCATGGAGGGCGGTACGGCGAGAAAGGGTATAAGGCCATCCTCGTGAGGCCACTTGTTATATTCTTCTCATAAGCCCGAGGTATACTCCTCCCAAAGCAACGGGGCCCTTGCGCTATAGTAAGGGCAAACCCTGTGCCTTGTGGGAAGGAGGCAAGATGCGGTTTTTCGTGGTGGGCGATGTTTCCGTGGACCTGCTCTTCTTCGTGGAGCGCATACCGGAGCCAGGGGAGGAGGTTCCTTCCCGCCGTGCCCTGATGAAACCGGGGGGCGCCGGGGCCACCCTGGCGGCGCAGCTCTCTAGCCTGGGCCACCGGGTCTACCTGGCTGGCCGGGTGGGGCAGGATCCCTTCGCCGAGCTGGCTCTTTCCCGGGTGCGGGAGGTGGGGGTGGACCTGAGGCACCTTCAGGAGGACCCCGATCACACCACCAGCTCGGTGCTGATCCTTTTGGTGCCGGGGGGGGAAAGGGCCATGGTGAGCGCCGAAGGGGCAAGCCGTTACCTGGACCCTTCCCTCTTCAAGCCCCGCTTCCTGGACCAGGCGGACGCCGTGGTCCTCTCCGCCTACGCCCTGGTGGGAGGCCCTAGCCGCAGCTACGCGGTGGAGGTCCTCGAGGCTGCCAGGAAGCGGGAGATGCCCATCTTCGCCGACTTGGGAACCGGGGCGGTACGGGCAGCGGGCAGGGAGCTTTTAAGGTACCTACGGGGTGTAAACTGGCTTCTCATGAACCAAACGGAGCTTCTGGCCCTGACGGAGGCCTCCTCCCTTTCCGAAGGGGTGGCCCGCCTCCGGGAAGAGGGCTTCCACCACCTGGCCATCAAGGTGGGGGCCATGGGTTCCATTGTGGTCACCCCGGAAGGGGAGGAGCTTATCGAACCCTTCCCCGTGGAGGACATCGTGGATTCCACGGGATCCGGAGACGCCTATACCGCCGCCTTCGCCCACGCCATCCTGAGCGGGAAAAGCCCCCTGGAGGCAGGCAGGCTGGCCAACCTGGCCGGGGCCTTGGCCGCCACCGCCATCGGCGCCCAGGGCAGGCTCATCCGGCTAGAGGACCTGGAAGTAGCGGTGGGCCAGGGCTAAGAAGGCCAGGCCCGCCTTCCCGCTCTTTTCCGGGTGGAACTGGGGGGCCAGGAGGTTTTCCTTGGCCAAAAGTGCGGTGAAGGGGGTACCCTCGTACTCCCCTCGGCCCAGGGAGTAGGGGGTAAGGGGGCCGTAGTAGGAGTTGGCGAAGTAGAAGTGGCGCTCCGAAAGCTCCTGGAAAGCGCCTGCGAAGCGCACCCGGTTCCACCCCATCTGGGGCACGCGGCCTTGGGTGAAGCGCCTCACCACCCCCTCCACCAGGCCCAGTCCCCTGACCCCCGGGGCTTCCTCGCTCTCCTGGTACAGAACCTGCATGCCCACGCAGATGCCCAGGAAGGGAAGGCCCCTTTCCAGGTGGGCCAGGACCCGGTCCACGAAACCGCTATTCCGGAAGGCCTGCATCACCTGGCCGAAGTGGCCCTGGCCGGGAAGGACCAGGAGGCTGGCCTCGAGGTGTGCCCGGGGGTCCGAGGAAACGCTAACGGAAAAGCCCGCCGCCTCGAGGGCCTTGGCGGCGCTCCGAAGGTTCCCCGAACCGTAGTCGATGAGCAGGGCCTTCATGCCCTAGAGCACCCCCTTGGTGCTGGGAAGCTCCTCCCCCGTGATCCGGGTCGCCCGGTGTAGGGCCCGGGCCAGGGCCTTGAAGCTGGCCTCCACCACATGGTGCGCCTCCCTGCCGGAAAGAAGCCGAAGGTGCAGGGTAAGGCGGCCGTGGTTGACGAGCCCCCTTAGGAACTCCCGGAGGTGGTAGTGGTTCACCCCGCCCGCCTCCCCCACCACGGGCCACTCCTCCGGACGGTACTCCAGGTGGGGCCTTCCCGAGAGGTCCAAGACGCAAAGCACCAGGGTTTCGTCCATGGGGGCAAAGGCCTCGGCGTAGCGTTCCACGCCCCTTCCCTCCCCCAAAGCCTCCCTTAAGGCCTGGCCCAGGGTGATGCCCACATCCTCCACCAAGTGGTGCACGTCCACCTCGAGGTCCCCTTTGGCCTCCACCTCCAGGAGAAAACGCCCGTGGCGCTGGAGCTGGAGGAGCATATGGTCCAGGAAGGGAAGCCCCGTGGCCACCTTACCCCCAGGGGGTCCATCCAAGCCCAGGCGCACCCGCACCCAGGTTTCTGCGGTCGCCCGCTCCACGGAAGCCTCACGCATAGGCCACCTCAAAGGCCGCCTTCAGAAAGGCGTCCATCTCCTCCTTGGAGCCCACCGTGACCCGGATGCACCCCGAAAGGCCTGGGTAGTGGTCCTGCCTGCGCACCAGTATCCCTTGGGCGAGAAGGTGGCGGAAGGCCTTCTCAGCATCCGGGGTCCGCACCAACAGGAAGTTGGTGTGGCTCCTATAGGGCTGCCAGGTGGGATGGCTCCTAAGCCTCGCATAAACCCGCTCCCGCTCAGCCCGCACGTGGGCCGCCACCGCCTCCACGTAGCCGGGGTTTTCCAGGACCACCTCCAGGATGGTCCCGGTGTGGGCGGGAAGGACAAAGGGAGGAAGCACCTCGCGAACAAGGGCAGCCACCTCCGGCGAGGCCAACAAATAACCCGCCCTCACTCCTCCTAGGGAGAAGGCCTTGGAAAAGGTGCGCAAGAAGGCCACATGGGGGTTTCCCCGCCCCAAGGGGCTAAAGTCCGTGCCCGCAAACTCCCGGTAGGCCTCGTCCACCACCAGTAGCCCCTCCACCTCCTTGGCCCTCTCGGCCAAGGCCCAAAGGGCTTCCTCGGGGAAAAGGGTCCCCGTGGGGGCGTGGGGGTTGGGAAGGAAGAAGACCCCGCCCTGGAAGGCGGAAAGAAGCTCCTCCAAAGGCAAAGCGAATCCTTCCTCCCCTGCCTCCAAGGGTATGGCCCGGTAAGGGGTCCCTGTCACCCGGGCGGCATGGGCGTAGTGGGGAAAGGAGGGGCTTACATCCAAAACCTCCCCCGCCGCCACCGCCAGGGCCAGGATGAGGAGGTTGGAACCCGGGGCCAGGACGATGCCCTCCTCCGGCCATCCCACCCGGGCGGCAAGCCTTTGCCGCAGGGTCTCGGCGTGGATCTCCGGGTACCGGTTCCAGGAAAGGTGGGCCAGGCGCCTCAGGGCCTCCGCCTTCAGGGCCTGGGGAAGGTCAAAAGGGCTTTCGTTCTGGTCCAGCTTCACCGGGGCCTCCACCTTCCTGTAGGGATAGGGGGAGATTCCCCGGAGGTGCGCCTTGAAGGCCCGCATGGGTCAAGTATAGCTAGAAGTGGGCGTAACCCCGCCGCTTTACGGGTGCGCCCAGGAAGTACACCCCCTCTCCCTCGGACACCTGGCCGGCGCGAAAAAGGGGAAGCCCCGCCTCCTTCGCCCGGGCCAGGACCTGGGCCTCCCGCTCCGGGGGAACCACCAGCACCGCCTCGAACTCCTCTCCCCCGTAAAGGACCAGCTCATGGGCCAGGACCTCATCCCCGGCGAAGGCCAGCACATCGGGGTAAAGGGGAAGGGCCTCGAGGTCCACCCGCACCCCCTGTTCCGAAAGTTGCCAAAGGGTTTCCGCCAGGCCATCCGAGGAGTCCAGGCCACCCCGGAGGAGGCCCTTGAGGCTTAAGAGTTCCAGCCGGGGCAAAGGGTAGAAGGCCGCCTCCCGGATCTTCGGATATGCCCCCAGGTCCCGGGCCTGGTAGTGGGCCTGTATGGCCGCCCCCGTCCTGCCCCAGCGATCCCCGGCCAGGTAGAGGAGGTCCCCTGGAAGGGCCCTCCGGGGTAGGGGAACCTCCGCCAGGGCAAAGCCGGAAACGGTGAGGGCCACCTCCTCGCCGGCGTTGGTGTCCCCCCCAAGGAGCACAGCCCCAAGCCGCCCTGCCGCCTCCGCCGCACCCTTGACCAGCTCAAGGGCGAAGTCCTCCTCCAAATCCGGGGGCAGAAAAAGCCCCAGGGTAAAGCCCAGGGGCCTTCCCATCTTGCAAAGAAGGTCGGAGGCCGTGGCCGCCACCCCCCGGAAGCCCACCTCAAAGGGCCCCATCCCCAGGAGGGCCACTTCCCGGTAGAGAAAGCCATCCGTCTTCAAAAGCCAGGCTACCTCCCCCACCCAAACCCCCCCGGCATCATCCCCGGGAGGCAGGGGAGCCCCTGGGGGATAGCCGATGGGGGCAAGCTTCCCAAGAAGCGCCCGCTCGCCCAAGTCCTTAAGCCGCATACGCCCAGGCTAGGGTATCATGGCGGGGTGTGCCGGGTTGACCTTTGCCTTACGCCGGCCCGTGGCCCCCTGGTCCTGGTGGAGGTCCTCCCCGCAGGAAGCCTCCTCACCCAGCTCCTGGCCCAAGGAGCCTTGGAGGTCTGGGTGGCCCCAGGGCCCAAGGTGGCCCGCCTTCTGGCCCAGGAACTGGGACAAGGGGTCCTTCTCCTGGGCGAGGTGGAAGGCTTCCCTCCCGAGGGCTTCCACGGCCGGCTTTCCTTGGTGGACTTGGAAAGCACCCCTGTGGCGGGGAAAAAGGCCATCCTGGTGGCTCCCCTCCTTAACGCCAGCCTCCTGCCCGGGGAGGAGGAGGTGTACGTGGCGGGGTTTCGCAACGCCAAAGCGGTCCTGGAAGCCCTTCGCAGCCTAAAGGGGCTGGTGCTCCGACCCTCCGGGGCCCCGGAGCCCCTGCTCTCGGCGGTGGTGGCCGCCGGCTTCTTGCAGAAGCGCCTCTCCCCCGATGGCCCCACCACCCTGGCCACCGCCCTCCTCAAGGCCTTCCCCGATCCCCAGGAGGCCCTCTTCCAAAGCCCGGAGGGCCAGGCCCTTCACAAGGAGGGGCGCACGGAGGAGCTGGCGCGGGCAAGCCTCATCGGGGTGGATCCCGTGGTGCCCAGGCTTGCCGGGGTACGCTTCTTCCCCAAGGCGGAGTTCGGCCTGACCCAGGACCGCTACGCCCAGAGGTTTGTGGCATGGAACGGGTAGAACTCTTAGGCCTTCCCCTGGACCCTGTGCGGATGGAGGAGGCCCTGGCCCGAATCCAGGGCTTCCTAAAGGAGGAAGGCACCCACCAGGTGGTCACCCTGAACCCGGAGATCGCCGTGCGGGCCCAGGAGGACCAGGCCCTCAGGCAAGCCATCCTCGAGGCGGAGCTGGTAACCCCGGATGGGGTGGGCATCCTCTGGGCCGCCAAAAGGCTTTTGGGCCTGGAGCTCAAGGAGCGGGTCACCGGGGTGGACCTCACCCTGGCCCTTCTGCGCCGCTTCCCCGGTATCCGGGTCTACCTCCTGGGGGGCAGGCCCGGGGTGGCGGAGCGGGCGGCCCTCGAGGCCAGGCGGCTCGGGGCGGAGGTGGTCGGGCACCACCACGGCTACTTCCAGGAGGAGGAAGGGGTGGTGGAGGACATCCGGCAAAAGGCCCCGGACCTCCTCCTGGTGGGCATGGGGGAAAGGCAGGAAACCTTTATCCACCGGCACAAGGCCCACCTGAGGGCCAAGGTGGCCATGGGGGTGGGGGGTACCCTGGACGTGCTGGCCGGCGAGGCCCGACGACCCCCGGCCTGGGCGCAGAGGCTCGGCCTGGAGTGGCTTCTCCGGGTAGGCCTCGACCCCAAGCGTTGGAAAAGGGCTCCCAGGCTTTTCCGCTTCGCTTATATGGTTCTCAAGGAAAGGCGCTAGAATGCATCCATGGTGACCCCAAGGCGCTTCCTCGCCCTTTTCCTTCTCCTGGGGCTCGGCCTGGCCCAGGGGCTGGTCCTGCCCTTTGAAGGCCCCCAGGGCTTCCGCCTGGCCCAGGCCTTCGCCCAAGGCCTCAAGGCCCCTCCCCCCACCCTCCTGGCCCTCCTCCTTCCCGATCTGCCCTGGCGGAGCAGCTACGACCTGACCGGAGGGCTTTACACCCGGGCGGGGGCCCGGCTGGTCCAGGCGGCCACGGGGGCCGAATGGGTCCTCCTGGGCAAACAGGAGGAAGGGGGCCTGAGGCTCTTCCTGGCCCGCAGGGAAGGGGTCAAGGAGGGGCGGTTCGCCACCCCGGACCTGGCCTGGCTCTGGCTCCAAGGGGAGGGACTGGCCCAAAAGTTCAGTCCCCTACCCCACCCCTCCCTCTCCGAGGAGGAGCTCAGGGCCCTGGCCCAGGGGGAAAACCCCGATCCCCTCCACCAGTCCGCCCTGGACCTCAAGGAGGGGAGGGGAAGCGGGCTTTTAGAGGGGATCCTTCCGGAAAGGCTCCTCCTTCTCTGGCAAGGGAAGCTCCCCCCCGCCTACCGGGCCTTCGCCCTCCTCTCCCAGGGTAAGCGGGAGGAAGCCCTCAAGCTGGCGGAAACCCTCCTGAAAGGGGATGTCCTGGAAAAGACCGCCGCAGAACTGGTCTTTAGGACCCTCGAGGACCCGCGCTGGAGGGAAGCGGCCCGCACCCTGGCCCAAGCCTTCCCCGAACTTCCCCTGGCCTGGGAAGAAGTCAGCTTCGCCGCCTTCGCCGAGGGAAAAGGGGAAGAAGCCAGGGATGCCCTGCTAAAGGCCATCCGGCTCAGGCCGGATTACTGGCTTTACTGGACCAACCTGGGCTGGGCCTACTACCTCACGGGGGATCTCCCCAGGGCCATCCTGGCCTCAAAGCGGGCGGTGGAGCTCATGCCCAACGCCACCGCCTACTACAACCTGGGCCTGTTCAAGGCCATCTACGGGGACCTCCTGGGGGCCAAGGCCGCCTACGACCGGGCCCTGAGGCTGGACCAGGGGGAGGACTTCCCCGAGGCCCTAAAGGACCTGGAGGGGCGAACTGAGCCCCTGGCCCTTTTCTTCCGGGCCTACGTGGCGGAACGGGCAGGGCTTCCGGCCAAGGGGCTTTACCAAGCCTTTCTGGAAACCCACCCCCGGCATCCCCTGACCCAGGCGGCAAGGAGGGCCCTGCATCAGGAAGAGGGAAGGCTCGCTCTGGAGGTGAAAAAGCTTTCCCTGATCCCCGGGGACCTGGAGGCCAGGCCCTTCCACGCCGGGGAAGCGGTCTTCCCCGAGGTCAGGCTCACGGGAAGCCCCTATCTTCCCCGGCACGAGCTGCAAACCCTCCTTTACAAGGAAGGTGCCCTGGTGGCCCAGGAGAAGAAGCCCTTGGGCTTCCCTCCTCTCACCACCGCCCTCGAGGAGGTGGCCCCTGCGGTCAGCCTGCCCGAGCCGGGCAGGTACGTGCTGGAGGTGCGCTACGGCGAGGCCCAGGCCCTCATCCCCCTGGAGGTGGGTCCCGAAAGCCTGGCCCGGAAGCTTTATGCCCTGGGCCTCGAGGTGCGGGACCTTTCCGGAAACCCTCTCCTCACCCCCAGGGAAACCCTGGGCCCGGATGGGGACCGGCTCCTTCTGGAAAGGACCCTGGAGGCTCTCAAGGAAGCGGCTCCCCTGGCCACCAGCGCCCGGCTCACCGCCCCCCTCCCCCAGGGTCCCTACGCGGGAAAGAGCGTCCAGGAACTGCTGAAGAACCCCCCCTTGGAAATGGTCCGCTCCTTCTTCCAAAGGGTGGTGGAAGCCCCTGAGCTCCTGGCGGATAACGACGTGGTGAACGCCTTGGTGAACTGGCTCCTGGAAAGCCGGTAACGTTGTAACGGCCCTGTAACGCTGGGTCGGGTTTACCCTAATCCTGGTCTCATTGGACCGGATTGGAAGCGTACTCGTATGAGTACCCCCAGAGCCCTCATCCTCTCCTGAACCCAAGCTCGGTCACCGGCTACCAGGAAGCGTCAAGCAAAACCCCCCGCCTAGGCGGGGGGTTTTCTGGTGGAGCCGACGGGACTCGAACCCGTGACCTCCTGAGTGCGATTCAGGCGCGCTCCCAGCTGCGCCACGGCCCCACGCGCCCTATATGGTAGCGGGGGGCTTTGGCCTTGTCTAGTCCCCTTCCTTAAGCCGCACCTCCACCCGGCCCTTCTTGTCCTTCACGGAAAGCTTGGCCTTGGCCTTACCCTTCTTGTACTCCGCCTTCCACTCGTCCTTCTTCACCTCGTACTTGACCCGCACCCAGCCCCGGCGGCGGAGGTCCTCGTCGTGGTAGCGGAAGATGGCCTCCGCCTGGGAGAAGCGGTAGACCACCACGAGCCCTTGGGGCTCTGGAAGGCGCTCCACCACCACCGCCTGGGGGAAAAGGTTAAAGGAGAGGGTGGCAGTGATGCGGAGCTCCGCGGAGCCGGTGGGATTCACCTCGAGGGCCCAGGCCAGAACCAGCAAGGGTAGCATCCCGAGTATTCTGCGCATGACCCTAGCTTAACCTACCCTCCCCCCTAACCCCTGAGGGTGGCCTAAAGTACACTTTAGCTATGGATGAAGTCTGGCAAAAACTCTCCGAACCCTTCCCCCCCGGCGAGGTGCAGTGGCGCATCGAGGCCCTCTCCCGGGATAAAAAACGCGCCCTGGTGGTCCCCTATGTGGATGCCCGCACCGTTTTGGACCGGCTGGACCGGGTGGTGGGCCCCGAGGGGTGGCAGGACGCCTACGAGGTGCTGGCCGACGCCGAGCGTGCGGTGAAGGATGAGCGGGGGGAGCGGCGGGAACGCCTGGTGGAGGTGAAGTGCCGCCTCACGGTCCTGGGGGTGACCAAGGAGGACGTGGGGGAAGGGGATTCCCTGAAGGCGGCCTTCTCCGATGCCTTGAAGAGGGCCGCGGTGAAGTTCGGGGTGGGCCGGTACCTCTACCGCCTCGAGAAACAGTGGGTGGACTACGACCCGGAAAAGGGGCGCTTCACCCCACCCAAGCTGCCTGAACCCTCCCCTGGCGAGGAGGAGGGCCTTGGGGAGGAAAAGCCCGAGGCCTACCGGCTCATCGACCAGCTTCTGGAAAGGCTCAAGGAAAAGGGCCTGGGCAAGGAGGCCGCCAAAATCGTTACCAAGTACGGCGGCTACGGCAAAACCCCCGAGGAAACCAAGCGGCTTTACGGGGAGCTCAGGGCCCTGCTTAAGGGATGAGAATCATCGCCGTCGGGGACCTTCACGCCAACTTCCCCGCCCTTTGGCGGATCCTGAAGGCAGAGGGCCTGGCGGACGCTGGGCTTAAGCCCACGGAGGAGCTCCTTTCGGGGAAGACCCACCTGGTCCTCCTGGGAGACCTGGTCCACCCCAAGACCCCCAGGGACTACGAACGCCTGACGGGGCTTAGCCCCTTCGACCCCCTGGACCCAAGCCACCTGCGCCTGGCGGCAGGGGCCCAGATCCGGGAGCTCTTCCGGCTAAAGGCCTTTCAGGAGGCAGCCCAGGGGCAGGTGACCATCCTCCTGGGCAACCACGACGAGGCGGTGCTGAGGGGAGAACCCATCCTGGGAAACCAGCACCTCAAGCACCTGGAGTTCCATCCCGAGCACGGAGGGCGCCCCCTTCCCGAGGCCCTCAGGGCCTGGATAGCGGGCTTCCCCCGGGAGGTGGTCTTCCACGGGGTGCACTTCGCCCACGTGGGGCCCGTGCCCTGGCTCCAGGAGTACGACGAGCTCTTCTACGCCCAAAGCGAGCCCAAAACCTGGTGGTTCCGTACCCCCGACTACGTGGAGCGGATGGGCTACCGCTACGGCGTGTACGGCCATGTGCCCATGAAGGAGGGCATCCTGCTCAAGGAACGCTTCGCCCTCATCGACGCCCTGGACCTAGGGGAGTACCTGGAGCTTTTCCCGGAGAAGGAGCCCCCGCGCCCCGTGGTCAAGCGCCTGAGCCATGCTCAATAACCTCACCTCCCCCAAAGGAATACGGGAACTCCTGAAGCGCCACGGGCTTTTCGCCGACAAGCGCCTGGGGCAAAACTTTCTGGTTTCGGAAGCCCACCTAAGGCGCATCGTGGAGGCGGCCAAACCCTTCACCGGCCCCGTTTACGAGGTAGGGCCTGGCCTTGGGGTCCTCACCCGGGCCCTGGCGGAGGCGGGAGCCCAGGTCACGGCCATCGAAAAGGACCTGCGGCTTAAGCCCGTGCTGGAGGAAACCCTGAGGGGTCTTCCCGTCCATTTGGTCTTCGCCGATGCCCTCACCTACCCTTGGGAGGAGGTGCCGGAAAATAGCCTTCTGGTGGCCAATCTCCCCTACAACATCGCCACCCCCTTGGTCACCCGTCTCCTCAGGACCGGGCGGTTTGCCCGCCTGGTCTTTCTGGTGCAGAAGGAGGTAGCCGAACGCATGGTGGCCCGGCCCAATACCCCTTCCTACGGCCTCCTCTCCCTGCGGGTGGCCTACCACGCCCAGGCGGAGAAGCTCTTCGACCTTCCCCCCGGGGCCTTCTTTCCCCCTCCCAAGGTGGTGAGCAGCCTGGTGCGCCTCACCCCCAGGAAGGTGCCGGACGACCCCGCCCTTTTCCAGCTCCTCGAGGCCGCCTTTTCCAAGCGGCGCAAGACCCTGAAAAACGCCCTCACCGCCGCCGGATACCCCAAGGAGGAGGTGGAGGAGGCCCTTAGGAGCCTGGGCCTTCCCCCGGATATTCGGGCGGAGGCCTTGGACCTATCCCATTTCCAGAGGCTCAAGGATCTTCTCTACACCAGGGTGTAACACCTCGGCTTCCGATAACCAAACGGCTTACACCGATTAGCCTCCCCTTCGGTGTAGTCCACCCCTATTGTCCCGCACCTGGGGTGATAAGATGGGCGGGAACTGAGGTGGGGGCCTCGAGGGTTTTGGGCCCTCACCTCGTGAAGAGATGCACGAAAGGAGGGGACCTTGGCGCCGATCGCGGAGTACGTGAGCATCCTGATCTATCTGGGGGTGGCCCTTTTCATCGGGGTGGCGGCCCTGGTGGTGGGGGCCCTCCTGGGTCCCAAGAAACCGGGGAAGGCCAAGCTGATGCCCTACGAGTCGGGGAACGACCCGGCGGGGGAGGTCAAGCGCTTCCCCGTCCACTTCTACGTGGTGGCCATGCTGTTCATCCTCTTTGACGTGGAGGTGGCCTTCCTCTGGCCCTATGCGGTGAGCGCAGGCACGCTCGGCCTGTACGGCTTCCTGGGCGTGGCGGGCTTCACCCTGCTCCTCTTCGTGGGCTTCCTCTACGAGTGGTGGAAGGGGGTGATGCGGTGGCACTGAAGGACCTCTTTGAGCGGGACGTGCAGGAGCTGGAGCGGGAAGGCATCCTCTTTACCACCCTGGAGAAGCTGGTGGCCTGGGGGCGCTCCAATTCCCTATGGCCCGCCACCTTCGGCCTGGCCTGCTGCGCCATCGAGATGATGGCCTCCACCGACGCCAGAAACGACCTAGCCCGCTTCGGGAGCGAGGTCTTCCGGGCAAGCCCCCGCCAAGCAGACGTGATGATCGTGGCGGGCCGGCTTTCCAAGAAGATGGCCCCCGTCATGCGGCGGGTCTGGGAGCAGATGCCCGACCCCAAGTGGGTGATCTCCATGGGGGCCTGCGCCAGCTCAGGGGGGATGTTCAACAACTACGCCATCGTGCAGAACGTGGACTCGGTGGTGCCGGTGGACGTGTACGTGCCCGGCTGTCCCCCGCGCCCCGAGGCCCTTATCTATGCGGTGATGCAGCTGCAGAAGAAGGTGCGGGGCCAGGCGGTCAACGAACGGGGCGAGAGGCTTCCCCCCGTGGCCGCCTGGAAGCGCGCCAGGGGGTGAGGTATGCGGCTCAATAGGGTGTTGGAAGAAGCCCAGGCCAAGGGCTACACCATAGAGGACAACGGCCTCGGCAACCTCTGGGTGGTGGTGCCTCGGGAGGCCTTTAAGGAGGAGATGATCCACTACAAGGCCCTGGGCTTTAACTACCTGGCGGACATCGTGGGCCTGGACTACTTGGAATACCCCGATCCCCGCCCGGAGCGCTTCGCCGTGGTCTACGAGCTGGTCTCCCTTCCCGGGTGGCAGGACGGGGACGGAAGCCGGTTCTTCGTCCGGGTCTACGTGCCGGAAAAGGACCCCAGGCTTCCCACCGTCACCGACCTCTGGGGAAGCGCAAACTTTTTGGAGAGGGAGGTTTACGACCTCTTTGGGATCGTCTTTGAAGGCCACCCGGATTTGCGCAAGATCCTGACCCCGGAGGACCTCGAGGGCCACCCCCTGCGCAAGGACTTCCCCCTGGGGGAAACCCCCACCCTCTTCCGCGAGGGGCGCTTCATCGTGCCCAGCGAGTTCCGGGCCGCCCTTACCGGGAAGAACCCCGGCCTCACCCTATACCGGGGGGGTAGCCGCAAGGGGTACCGGGCCCTTTGGGCCGATCTCATGAAGGCCAAGGAGGTCAAATGAAGGACTACCTAGACCTGGACCCAAGGGTGGCGGAGGAGCCTAAGGAGCTCCGCACGGAGGTCATGACCCTGAACGTGGGACCCCAGCATCCCTCCACCCATGGGGTGCTGCGAGTGGTGGTGACCCTATCGGGCGAAGAGATCCTAGACCTCGTCCCCCACATCGGCTACCTCCACACCGGGTTTGAGAAGAACATGGAGTACCGGACGTATACGCAGGTGATCACGTATACGCCCCGGATGGACTACCTCCACTCCTTTGCCCACGACCTGGCCTACGCCCTGGCGGTGGAGAAGCTGGTGGGGGCAGTGGTGCCCCCAAGGGCCCAGACCATCCGCATCATCCTGAACGAGCTTTCCCGCCTGGCCAGCCACCTGGTCTTCCTGGGCACCGGGCTACTGGACCTTGGGGCCCTTACCCCCTTCTTCTACGCCTTCCGGGAGCGGGAAACCATCCTGGACCTCTTCGAGTGGGTTACGGGCCAGCGCTTCCACCACAACTACATCCGCATCGGCGGGGTTAAGGAGGACCTCCCCGAGGAGTTCGTGCCCGAGCTAAAGAAGTTCCTCGAGGTCATGCCCCATCGCATCGACGAGTACGAGGCCCTCTTTGCGGAAAGCCCCATCTTCTACGAGCGGGCCCGGGGCGTGGGGGTCATCCCTCCCGAGGTGGCCATCAACCTGGGTCTCACGGGGGGCTCCCTAAGGGCCAGTGGGGTGAACTACGACGTGCGCAAGGCCTACCCCTATGCGGGCTACGACACCTACCAGTTCGATGTGCCCTTGGGGGAGCACGGGGACGTGTTCGACCGCATGATCATCCGCATCCGAGAGATGCGGGAGTCGGTGAAGATCATCAAGCAGGCCTTGGAGAGGCTGGAGCCAGGGCCGGTGCGGGACCCTAATCCCCAGATTACCCCGCCTCCCAGACACCTTTTGGAAACCTCCATGGAGGCGGTCATCTACCACTTCAAGCACTACACCGAGGGTTTCCACCCTCCCAAGGGGGAGGTGTACGTGCCCACGGAGTCCGCCAGGGGCGAGCTGGGGTACTACATCGTTTCCGACGGGGGCAGCATGCCCTACCGGGTCAAGGTGCGGGCCCCAAGCTTCGTGAACCTGCAAAGCCTCCCCTACGCCTGCAAAGGGGAACAGGTAGCCGACATGGTGGCCATCATCGCCAGCCTGGATCCCGTCATGGGCGACGTGGACCGATAGGAGGGAAGGGAAGATGGGGTTTTTTGACGACAAGCAAGACTTCCTGGAGGAAACCTTCGCCAAGTATCCGCCGGAAGGACGACGCTCCGCCATCATGCCCCTCTTAAGGCGGGTGCAGCAGGAGGAGGGCTGGATCCGCCCGGAACGGATAGAGGAGATCGCCCGGCTGGTGGGCACCACGGCCACGGAGGTCCTGGGGGTGGCGAGCTTCTACTCCTACTACCAGTTCGTGCCCACAGGGCGCTATCACCTTCAGGTGTGCGCCACCTTGAGCTGTAAGCTGGCCGGGGCCGAGGAGCTTTGGGATTACCTCACGGAAACCCTGGGCATCGGCCCGGGGGAGGTGACCCCAGATGGCCTTTTCAGCGTGCAGAAGGTGGAGTGCCTGGGAAGCTGCCACACGGCCCCCGTGGTCCAGGTGAACGACGAACCCTACGTGGAATGCGTGACCCGGGCGAGGCTTGAGGCGCTCCTGGAGGGCCTTAAGGCGGGGAAGCGCCTCGAGGAGATCGAGCTCCCCGGCAAATGCGGGCACCACGTGCACGAGGTGGAGGTATGACCGGGCCCATCGTTTCCGGACACGACCCCCGCTTTGAAAAAACCCTCTACGCCCACGTGGGCCAGGAGGGAAGCTGGACCCTGGACTACTACCTGAAGCACGGGGGATACGAGACCGCCAAACGGGTTTTAAGGGAGAAAACCCCGGAGGAGGTCATCGAGGAGGTGAAGCGCTCCGGGCTCAGGGGCCGGGGCGGGGCAGGCTTTCCCACAGGGGTGAAGTGGAGCTTCATGCCCAAGGATGGGAAGCAACACTACCTGATCTGCAACGCCGACGAGTCCGAGCCGGGTAGCTTCAAGGACCGCTACATCCTGGAGGATGTTCCCCACCTGCTCCTCGAGGGCATGATCCTGGCGGGCTACGCCATCCAGGCCACGGTGGGGTACATCTACGTGCGGGGGGAGTACCGGAAGGCGGCGGACCGCCTGGAGGCGGCCATCCGGGAGGCCCGCGCCCGGGGCTACCTGGGGGAAAACCTCTTCGGCAGCGGCTTCTCCTTCAACGTGCACGTGCACAGGGGGGCTGGGGCCTACATCTGCGGCGAGGAAACCGCCCTCATGAACTCCCTGGAGGGCTTGAGGGCCAATCCCCGCCTAAAGCCTCCCTTCCCTGCCCAATCCGGCCTTTGGGGCAAGCCCACCACCATCAACAACGTGGAAACCCTGGCCGCGGTGGTGCCAATCCTGGAACGGGGCGCCGACTGGTTTGCCAGCATGGGCACCGAGCAGTCCAAGGGGATGAAGCTCTACCAGATCTCCGGCCCCGTGAGGCGGCCAGGGGTTTATGAGCTACCCATGGGCACCACCTTCCGGGAACTCATCTACGACTGGGCAGGAGGGCCCCTGGAACCCATCCAGGCCCTCATCCCCGGGGGATCCTCCACCCCGCCCCTGCCCTTTACCGATGAGGTCCTGGACACCCCCATGAGCTACGAGCACCTGCAGGCCAAGGGCTCCATGCTGGGCACAGGAGGCGTGATCCTCATTCCGGAGAGGGTCAGCATGGTGGACGCCATGTGGAACCTGACCCGCTTCTACGCCCACGAGTCCTGCGGCAAGTGCACCCCCTGCCGGGAGGGGGTGGCGGGCTTCATGGTGAACCTCTTCGCCAAGATTGGCTCCGGGGAAGGGGAGGAGAAGGACGTGGAAAACCTGGAGGCCCTTCTGCCCCTCATCGAGGGCCGAAGCTTCTGCCCCCTGGCGGATGCGGCGGTGTGGCCGGTGAAAGGTTCCTTGAAGCACTTTAAGGATCAGTACCTGGCCCTGGTGCGGGAAAAGAAACCCGTGCCCAGGGTGAACCTCTGGAGGTGAAGGTGGTTAAAGTCAAGGTCAACGACCGGATGGTGGAGGTGCCCCCAGGGACCAGCGTCATGGACGCGGTCTTCCACGCGGGGTACGACGTGCCCCTCTTCTGCTCGGAAAAGCACCTCTCCCCCATAGGGGCCTGCCGCATGTGCCTGGTGCGCATCGGCCTGCCCAAAAGGGGCCCGGACGGCAAGCCGGTCCTGAACGACAAGGGAGAGCCCGAGATCGCCTGGCAGCCCAAGCTGGTGGCCAGTTGCGTCACCGCCGTGGCGGATGGCATGGTGGTGGACACCCTTTCGGAGGTGGTGCGGGAAGCCCAGGCGGGGATGGTGGAGTTCACCCTCCTCAACCACCCCTTAGACTGCCCCACCTGCGACAAGGGGGGAGCCTGTGAGCTCCAGGACCGCACGGTGGAGTACGGGCTTTACGAGAAGTATTACCAGAAGGCCCCCCTCGAGCTTCCCACCTACACCCGCTTCGAGTTCACCCGCCGCCACGTGGACAAGCACCATCCCCTCTCCTCCTTTGTGGTGCTGGACCGGGAGCGGTGCATCCACTGCAAGCGCTGCGTGCGCTACTTTGAGGAGATCCCGGGGGACGAGGTCCTGGACTTCATCGAGCGGGGGGTGCACACCTTCATCGGCACCATGGACTTCGGGCTTCCCTCGGGGTTTTCCGGGAACATCACCGACATCTGCCCGGTGGGGGCCCTTTTGGACCTCACCGCCCGCTTCCGGGCCCGCAACTGGGAGATGGAGGAAACCCCAAGCCACTGCGCCCTCTGCAGCGTGGGGTGCGGCATCACCGCGGACACCCGTAGCGGCGAGCTTTTGAGGATCCGGGCCCGGGAAATCCCCGAGGTGAACGAGATCTGGCTTTGCGATGCGGGCCGGTTCGGGCACGAGTGGGCGGACGAGAACCGGATCAAATACCCCCTGGTGCGGAAAGGGGAAGGGCTGGTGGAGGCCACCTGGGAGGAGGCCTTCGCCGCCATCCGGGAGGGCCTCAAGGGAGCCAGGAAGGAGGAGGTGGGCATCTACCTGGCCCACGACGCCACCCTCGAGGAGGGCCTCATGGCAGCGGAGCTGGCCCGGGTGCTAAACACCCCTCACCTGGACTTCCAGGGCCGCACCGCCGCCCCAGCGAGCCTCTTTGTGCCCGCCACCTTGGAGGACCTCCTCAGGGCCGATTTCGCCCTGGTCCTAGGGGATCCCACGGAGGAAGCCCCCATCCTGCACCTCCGCCTAAGCGAGTTCGTGCGGGACCTCAAGCCCGCTCCCAGGTTCGCCCACGGCACCCCCTTCGCCGACCTCTCCATCAAGGAGAGGATGCCCCGCCGCACCGACAAGATGGCCCTCTTCGCTCCCTACCGCGCCCCCTTGATGAGGTGGGCCCGCATTGCAGAGGTCCACGCCCCCGGGGAGGAGCGGGAGATCCTCCTGGCCCTTCTTGGGGAAAAGGAGGGGAGCGAGGCGGTTAAGCAGGCCAAGGAGGCCTGGGAGAAGGCCCAAAACCCCATCCTGATCCTGGGGGCTGGGGTCTTGCAGGACGCGGTGGCGGCGGAAAGGGCAAGGCTTTTGGCCGAGCGCAAGGGGGCTAAGGTGCTGGCCATGACCCCGGCGGCGAATGCCCGGGGCCTCGAGGCCCTGGGGGTCTGGCCCGGGGAGAAAGGGGCGGCCTGGGACGAAGCCGGAAGCCCCTACGCCTACTACGGCTTCGTACCCCCAGAAGGGGCCCTAAAGGACAAACGCTTTCTGGTCATGCACCTAAGCCACCTCCACCCCCTGGCGGAGCGGTATGCGGACGTGGTCCTCCCCGCCCCCACCTTCTACGAGAAGCGGGGGCAGGTGGTGAACCTGGAAGGACGGGTCCTTTCCCTCAACCCCGCCCCCATCGAAAACGGCGAGGCGGAGGGCGCCATCCAGGCCCTGGCCCTGCTGGCCGAGGCCCTTGGGGTGCGGCCGCCCTTCAGGCTTGGCCTCGAGGTGGAGCGGGAGCTCAAGAAAAAGGTGCCCGCTCCTAACGGCCTCCTCATCCACCGCACCCAGCGCCTGCGGCCCAGGGCCCAGGAGGGAAGGCTCTACCTTAGGCCCACCATGTGGAGGGCCTGGCAGCTTACGGGCAAGGTGGCCCAGACCGTCCGCCCTGAGCTTTGGGTCCACCCGGAAACCGCCAAGGCCGAGGCCCTCTTGGAGGGAGCCCGGGTGGAGGTGGAAGGCCCCTTGGGCCCGGTCCTGGCCCAGGTGGTCCACCGGGAAGACCTGCCCAAGGGCTTCCTCTACCTCTCCGCCCTCGGTCCCTTTGCGGGCAGGAGGATGGAGGCCAAGGTGTTGGTTCCCACGGGAGGTGAGGCATGAACCCTTATCCCTTGGATCCCTACTGGATGGTGGCCTTGAAGGCCCTCCTGGTGGTGGTGGGCCTCCTCACCGCCTTCGCCTTCATGACCCTGATCGAGCGCCGCCTTCTCGCCCGCTTCCAGATCCGCCTGGGCCCCAACCGGGTAGGGCCCTTTGGCCTTCTCCAGCCCGTGGCCGACGCCATCAAGAGCATCTTCAAGGAGGACCTGGTGGTGGAGCGGGCGGACAAGGTGCTTTTTGTCCTGGCCCCCTTGATCGGCGTGGTCTTCGCCCTCCTAGCCTTCGGAGCCATCCCCTTCGGCCCTCCGGGGAGCTTCTTCGGCTACCAGCCCTGGGTCCTGAACCTGGACCTTGGCCTCCTCTACCTCTTCGCCGTGAGCGAGATGGCCATCTACGGCATCTTCCTGGCGGGCTGGGCCTCCGGGAGCAAGTATAGCCTCCTGGGCTCCTTGCGCTCCTCGGCAAGCCTCATCTCCTACGAGCTGGGGCTGGGCATGGCCCTCCTCTCCCCGGTCCTCTTGGTGGGGAGCCTGAACCTGAACGACATCGTGAACTGGCAAAAGGAACACGGCTGGCTCATCCTTTACGCCTTCCCCGCCTTCCTCCTTTACGCCATCGCCGCCCTGGCGGAGGCCGCCCGCACCCCCTTTGACCTGCCCGAGGCGGAGCAGGAGCTCGTGGGGGGGTACCACACGGAGTACAGCTCCATCAAGTGGGCCCTCTTCCAGATGGCCGAGTACATCCACTTCATCACCGCCAGCGCCCTCATCCCCACCCTCTTCCTGGGAGGCTGGACCATGCCCTTCCTGGAGGTTCCCTACCTCTGGATGTTCCTCAAGATCGCCTTCTTCCTCTTCCTCTTCATCTGGATCCGGGCCACCTGGTTCCGGTTGCGCTACGACCAGCTCCTGCGCTTCGGCTGGGGCTTCCTCTTCCCGGTGGCCCTGGTCTGGTTCCTGGTGACCGCCCTGGTGGTGGCCTTAGACCTTCCCCGCTCCTACCTCCTCTACCTCTCCCTGATCGCCTTCTTGGTCCTCCTGGGAGCGGTGATGTACGGCCCCAAATCCACCCGCAAGCCAGCCCCCAAGGGGCTATCCAAGGGAGGTGGCGCATGACCCTAAAGGCCCTGGCCCAAAGCCTCGGCATCACCCTCAAGTACCTCTTCTCCAAGCCGGTGACCGTCCCCTACCCCGATGCCCCCGTGGCCCTCAAACCCCGCTTCCACGGCCGGCACGTACTCACCCGCCACCCCAACGGCCTGGAAAAGTGCATCGGCTGCTCCTTGTGCGCGGCCGCCTGCCCCGCCTACGCCATCTACGTGGAGCCCGCGGAAAACGACCCGGAAAACCCGGTCTCGGCGGGGGAGCGCTACGCCAAGGTCTACGAGATCAACATGCTCCGGTGCATCTTCTGCGGGCTTTGCGAGGAGGCCTGCCCCACCGGGGCCATCGTGCTGGGCTACGACTTTGAAATGGCCGACTACGAGTACTCCGACCTCATCTACGGCAAGGAGGACATGCTGGTGGATGTGGTGGGCACGAAGCCCCAGCGCCGGGAAGCGAAGATGACCGGCAAGCCCGTGAAGCCCGGCTACGTGGTGCCCTACGTCCGCCCGGAGCTGGAGGGGTTCAAGGCCCCCACGAAAGGAGGCGAGAAATGACCCCCTGGGAAGCCTTGGCCCTCCTGCTCCTCCTCTTCACCGGGGTCCTGGTGGTCACCCTGAGAAACGCCATCCACGCCGCCTTGGCCCTCATCGGGAACTTCCTGATCCTGGCGGGGATCTACGTGGCCCTCGAGGCCCGCTTCCTGGGCTTCATCCAGATCATCGTGTACGCCGGGGCCATCGTGGTCCTCTTCCTCTTCGTGATCATGCTCCTCTACGCCGCCCAGGGCGAGGTGGGCTTTGACCCCCTGGTGCGAAGCCGTCCCCTGGCCGCCCTCCTGGCCCTGGGGGTAGCTTTGGTCCTCCTCTCGGGCCTTTGGGGAGTGAACCTCGCCTTTACCAAGGATCTGCAGGGGGGTCTGCCCCAGGCCCTGGGGCCCCTCCTGTACGGGGACTGGCTTTTCGTCCTGCTGGCGGTGGGCTTCCTCCTCATGGCGGCCACGGTGGTGGCGGTGGCCCTGGTGCAGCCCACCCGCCCCCTGGACGCCCTGAGCCCTGAGGAGCGCAAGGAGGAAAAGGAGGTGGTGCGGTGAGCTACCTGTACGCCTCCGTCCTCCTCTTCGCCCTAGGGGTCTACGGGGTTTTGACCCGCAGGACCGCCATCCTGGTCTTTCTCTCCATCGAGCTCATGCTCAACGCCGCCAACCTCTCCCTGGTGGGCTTCGCCCGGGCCCTTGGCCTGGAAGGCCAGGTGGCCGCCCTCATGGTCATCGCCATCGCCGCCGCCGAGGTGGCGGTGGGTCTGGGCCTCATCGTGGCCATCTTCCGCCACCGGGAGAGCACCGCGGTGGACGATCTCTCGGAGCTTAGGGGGTGAAGATGCTGCTGCTGACCATCCTCCTTCCCCTCTTGGGCTTTGCCCTTTTGGGGCTTTTCGGAAAACGGATGAGAGAACCCCTCCCCGGGGTCCTGGCCTCGGCCCTGGTCCTGGCCTCCTTCCTGGTGGGGGTGGGCCTTCTCCTTTCGGGCGGGGCCCGCTACGAGGTGGAATGGCTTCCCGGGATCCCCTTTAGCCTGCTTCTGGACAACCTCTCCGGCTTCATGCTCATCGTCGTCACCGGGGTGGGCTTCCTCATCCACGTCTACGCCATCGGTTACATGGCCGGGGATCCAGGCTATAGCCGCTTCTTCGCCTATTTCAACTTCTTTATCGCCATGATGCTCACCCTGGTCCTGGCCGACAGCTACCCGGTGATGTTCATCGGCTGGGAGGGGGTGGGCCTGGCCAGCTTCCTCCTCATCGGCTTCTGGTACAAGAACGCCCAGTACGCCGACTCCGCCCGCAAGGCCTTCATCGTGAACCGGATCGGCGACCTGGGCTTCATGCTGGGCATGGCCATCCTGTGGGCCCTTTACGGCACCCTCTCCATCAGCGAGCTGAGGGAGGCCCTGGAAGGCCCCTTGAAGAACCCCAGCCTCCTGGCCCTGGCGGGCCTCCTCCTCTTCCTGGGGGCCGTGGGCAAAAGCGCCCAGGTGCCCCTCATGGTCTGGCTTCCCGACGCCATGGCCGGCCCTACCCCGGTTTCCGCCTTGATCCACGCGGCCACCATGGTGACCGCCGGGGTTTACCTCATCGCCCGTAGCTCCTTCCTCTACGCCAACCTTCCCGATGTCTCCTACACCATCGCCGTCATCGGCCTCATCACCGCCCTTTACGGGGCCCTTTCCGCCTTCGGCCAGAACGACATCAAAAGGATTGTGGCCTACTCCACCATCAGCCAGCTGGGCTACATGTTCCTGGCGGCGGGGGTGGGGGCCTACTGGGTGGCGCTTTTCCACGTCTTCACCCACGCCTTCTTCAAGGCCCTCCTCTTCTTGGCCTCGGGAAGCGTGATCCACGCCCTGGGCGGGGAGCAGGATGTGCGGAAGATGGGCGGCCTTTGGAAGCACCTGCCCTTAACCCGCTGGCACGGGCTCATCGGGGCCCTGGCCCTGGGGGGCCTGCCCCTGCTCTCCGGCTTCTGGTCCAAGGACGCCATCCTCACCGCCACCCTCACCTACCCCTTCGGCGGCCTGGGCTTCTACCTGGGGGCGCTTTTCGTAGCGGTCCTCACGGCCATGTACGCCATGCGCTGGTTCGTCCTGGTCTTCCTGGGCGAGGAGCGGGGCCACCACCATCACCCCCACGAGGCCCCTCCCGTGATGCTGTGGCCCAACCACCTCCTGGCCCTGGGCTCGGTGCTGGCGGGGTACCTGGCCCTGCCCTATCCCTTGCCCAACCTCCTCGAGCCCTTTTTGAAGCCCACCTTAGCGGAGGTGGAAGCCCACCACCTGTCCCTGGGAGCGGAGTGGGGCCTCATCGCCCTCTCGGGTGCGGTGGCCCTCCTTGGGCTTTGGCTGGGCTACACCTTCTTCCAGAGGAAGGCCTTCCCCAGCTGGTACCTCACCTTTGAGGCCTGGAGCCGGGAAAGCTTCTTCGCCGACCGGGTGTACAACGCCCTCATCGTCAACCCCTTGAAGGCCCTGGCGGAAGCCCTCTTCTACGGGGACGGCAGCCTCCTTCGCGGCTACTTTGGCCTAGGCGGAACGGTGCGGACCCTGGGACAGGGTATCGCCCGCCTGCAGACCGGCTATCTAAGGGTCTACGCCCTGCTTTTCGTGCTGGGCGTTCTGGTGTTGCTGGGGGTGATGCGGTGGTAGTCCTGGCGATCCTCCTACCCATCCTCTTCGGCCTTCTCCTCCTCCTGGGCCTTCCCCGCGCCCTGGGGGTCCTGGGAGCGGGCCTGAGTTTTCTCTTGAACCTCTACCTCTTTCTCACCCACCCGGGCGGGGTGGCCCATGGGGTCCAGGCCCCCCTCCTTCCCGGGGCCGGGGTCTACTGGGCCTTCGGTTTGGATGGCCTTTCCGCCCTCTTCTTCCTCACCATCGGCCTCACCGTCTTCCTGGGGGCCCTGGTGGCCAAGGTGGAGGGGCGGTTTTTGGGGCTTGCCCTTCTCATGTCCGGCCTCCTCCTGGGGCTTTTCGCCGCCCGGGACCTTCTGGTCTTCTACCTCTTCTTCGAAGCGGCCTTAATCCCAGCCCTCCTCATGCTCTTCTTCTACGGGGGCGAGGGAAGGATCCGGGCCATCTACACCTTCCTCCTCTTCACCCTGGCGGGCTCCTTGCCCATGCTGGCCGCCATCCTGGCAGTGAAAGCGCTAGGGGGTAGCCCCACCTTCCTCCTCGAGGACCTCCTGGCCCATCCGGTTAAGGGAGGCGCCGCCCTTTGGATCTTTTTGGGCTTCGCCCTGGCCTTCGCCGTCAAGACCCCCTTGTTCCCCGTGCACGCCTGGCTCCCCCTCTTCCACCAGGAAAACCATCCCTCGGGGCTCGCCGACGCCCTGGGCACCCTTTACAAGGTGGGGGTCTTCGCCTTCTTCCGCTTCGCCATCCCCCTCGCCCCCGAGGGGTTTGCGGAGCTTCAGGGGCTTCTCCTCTTCCTGGCGGCCATCTCCGCCCTATACGGGGCCTGGGTGGCCTTCTCCGCCAAGGACTTCAAAACCCTCCTGGCCTACGCCGGGGTTTCCCACATGGGGGTGGCCGCCTTGGGCGTCTTCTCCGGTACCCCGGAAGGCGCCTTGGGGGGGCTTTACCTCCTTTCGGCCAGCGGGGTGTACACGGGAGGGCTCTTCCTCCTGGCAGGGCGGCTTTACGAGCGGCTTCACACCCTGGAGATCGGCCGCTTCCGGGGCCTGGCCGAAAGCGCCCCCGGCTTAAGCGCCCTGGCCCTCTTCCTCTTCCTGGCCATGGTGGGGCTTCCCGGGCTTTCCGGCTTCCCCGGGGAGCTTATGACCCTCCTGGGCGCCTACAAGGCCAGCCCCTGGCTCACCGCCATCGCCTTCCTCTCGGTGATCGCCGGAGCCGCCTACGCCCTCACCGCCTTCCAGAAGGTCTTCTGGGAGGAAGGCCAAAGGGGAGCGGAGGACCTCAAGGGGGCGGAATGGCCTTTCGCCTTCCTGGCGGTGGCCGCTTTGGTCCTCATGGGGGTCTTCCCCGGGTTCTTCGTAAAGGGCCTTGAGCCCCTGGCGGAGGCCTTCGCCAAGATCCTTGGAGGTGGCGCATGATCCTTTTGGTGCTGAGCTCCTTTGCCGTAGCCCTCACCCTTGTGGGCTTCTTCGTCTCCGTGCCCCTTTTCAAGCGCCTCACCATCCTGGGGCTCTCCCTGGCCCTGCTCTCCCTCCTCTTCACCTGGGGGAAGCCCTTCGCCTTTGGGCCGTACCAGGTGGACGGCATCTCCCAGGTCTTCACCCTGCTCGCCCTCCTGGGAGCCCTCTGGACCGTGGGGCTGGTGCGCACCCGGCGGTTTGAGTTCTACCTCCTGGTCCTCTACGCCGCCCTGGGCATGCACCTTCTCGCCTCCACCAAGAACCTCATCCTGATGCTGGTGGCCCTCGAGGCCCTCTCCCTGCCCCTTTACGCCCTGGCCACCTGGCGGCGGGGAGAAGGCCTGGAGGCCGCCTTGAAGTACTTCCTTCTGGGGGCCCTGGCGGCCGCCTTCTTCCTCTACGGCACCGCCCTCCACTACGGGGCCACGGGAAGCCTCCTGGCGGGAACCCCTGGGGAAGGCCCCCTTTACGCCCTGGCCCTGGGCCTCCTCCTGGTGGGGCTTGGCTTCAAGGTGGCCCTGGCTCCCTTCCACTTCTGGACCCCGGATGTCTACCAGGGTAGCCCCACCCCGGTGGTGCTCTTCATGGCCACAGGGGTTAAGGCGGCGGCCTTCGCCGCCCTCCTCCGGGTGGTGGGACCGGGTGCCCTGGGTGCCCTGGATGCCCTGGCCCTCCTCATCGCCCTCTCCGTCCTCCTAGGGAACCTGGCCGCCCTGGGCCAGAAGGAGGCCAAGCGGCTTCTCGCCTATAGCTCCATCGCCCATGCGGGGTACATGGCCTTGGCCCTTTACACGGGGAACCTGCAGGCCCTGGGCTTCTACCTCCTCACCTACGTGCTGGCCACGGGGCTGGCCTTTGCCGTGCTCTCGGAGATCTCCCCCGACCGCGTGCCCCTGGAAAGGGTAAAGGGCCTCTTCCACCAGGACCCCCTCCTGGGCCTTGGCCTCCTCGTCTCCTCCCTCTCCCTCCTGGGCCTGCCCCCGCTGGCGGGCTTTTGGGGCAAGTACCTGGTCTTCAGCGAGGCCGCCAAGGCGGGGGCCTGGGGGCTTCTGGTCCTGGCCCTGGTGACCAGCGCCGTGAGCGCCTACTACTACCTGGCCCTGGGCTTGGCGGTGTTCCAGAAAGGGGCAGCCGAGGCCCACCCCCGTCCCTTGGCCCGGAGCGTGGCCCTGGGGGTGGCCCTTCTCCTCATCCTGCTGGGCCTTATCCCCGGGGCGGTTCTCCCCGCCCTGGCCGCGGGCTAACCCCGGGGCTTCCTTTCGGGCCCTGGGGTACGGAAGGTATCCCGGGGCCCGGGATTTTTCCCCACCCCAGGTTTACACTCGAAGCATGGAGGACCCCCTGGCCCATCTGCCGTGGGAGCTTCTGCACAAGGATCCCCTGGGCTACGTGGCCCGGGGGGCCCAGGCCTTGCCCAAGGACCTCCGAGGAGCCTGGCTCCTAGGGGTGGTGAGCGGCTTCCTCTGGCCGGAAGCCCCTGCGCCCAAGGACCTTTCCGCCTTCTTCCGCCGGAGCGAGGGAGCCTGGCGGGAAGCGGAGGAGTACTTCCTGGAAACGGGGCTGGACTTTCCCGTGCTGGTGAGCGAATGGGCGAGGGAGGCCCTCGAGCCCCTTCTTTACCGCAAACGGGGACCGAGCCTGGCCGGCCTTACCCTGGCTTTCCAAGAGGGAAAGAAGGTGGGGACGCACCTGCGGGGACGGGCTAGGGACTGAAGAGGATCCGTACCCCCTCCCGCCTGAATCCTCAAAGGATACGCTTCCCCAATAGACTTGAAGCCAATCCCACCATCATCTCCGCGGTGCGGTTACGCTCGTCCAGAATGGGGTTCACCTCCACCAGGTCCAGGCTCCGCACCCGGCCCGACTGGGCCAGGATCTCCATAAGAAGGTGCGCCTCCCGGTAGGAGAGGCCCCCGGGCACCGGGGTCCCCACCCCGGGAGCCAGGGTGGGATCCAGGACGTCGGCGTCCAGGGAAACGTGGAGGGGCAGGCCGGCGAGCCTTTCCAAAACCTCCTCGGCGATGCGGGCTACCCCCAGGCGGTCCACCTCGTGCATGGTGTAAACGGCAACCCCCATTTCCCGAAGAAGCCGCTTCTCCCCGGGGTCCAGGCTCCGCACCCCCACCAGGACCACCCTCTTGGGATCCACCGCCTGGAAGGCCTCCGTGAGGCGGGGGTGCCCAAGCCCGCAGAGCACCGCCAGGGGCATGCCGTGAATGTTTCCCGAAGGGCTGGTTTCGGGGGTGTTGAAGTCCGCATGGGCATCCACCCAGACCACCCCCAAGGGCTCCTTGGCCACCCCGCTCACCGAACCCATGCTCAGGGAATGGTCCCCGCCCAGCACGATGGGAAACACCCCCTCCGGCAGGGAACGGAGCCGCTCCTTGAGCTCGAGGGCCGCCTGGCGGATCTCCTCCAAGTAGTTCTCCCCGCTCGGGCGCAAGCCCTTGCGCCTGAGGGTTTCCGCCACGGGTACCCGCACGTCCCCCAGGTCCTCCACCGCCAGACCCAGGGCCTCGAGTTCCTCCGCCAGCCGGGCGTAGCGCAAAGCGGAAGGCCCCATGTCCACCCCACGCCGGCCTGCACCCAAGTCCATGGGCACTCCCAGGATGGCCACCCGCTCCATGGGGGGCATGCTAGCAGAAAACCCCATGCACCGCTTGGGAACTTTATGCCGACCAGACTTGACCGTTATACCGCATAGAGCCCCAGGAACCTGAGGGCGGAGAGGGGATGGAAGGAGAAGGTCTCCAGGGCCGCCTTCTTCTTCCGCACCCCCCTGCGGTACAGCAGGGACACCAGAAAGGCCCGGAGGACCGCCAAGACTTGCGCCCCCACGCCCCGCACCTGGCAGGCGTCCTCATGGAGGAGGACGTCCCGTACCCAAAAGGACCGGTTCTCCACCTCCCACCGGGAAAGGAGAAGCTCCCCAAGCCGCCTCGCGTCCGCCTCCTCGGCTCCCAAGCTGGTGAGGGCGTAGCTCGCCGCGCGCCGTAC